>NZ_DASTAT010000145.1 GCF_035712445.1 Oligoflexus sp.
CGGACGCCTGCATTGATGCCGTCGGCCTGGAAGCTCATGGCAAAGGACTTTGGGCTCAGTATGATAGCCTGCGCACAGCGCTGAAGCTGCAGCGCGATCGTCCTGTGGTGCTGAGGGAAATGATTCAGGCCTGCCGCAAAGGAGGAACGATTTCGATTCCTGGGGTTTATGGCGGCTACATGGATCATGCTCCCATTGGAGCCATCTTCAACAAGGGACTTCAGATCCGGGCGGGCCAGACTCATGTGCACCGCTATATGAAGCCTCTTTTGGAACATATTGAGCGTGAGGAAATAGATCCGACCATGATCATCTCCCATCGCCTGACGCTGGATGAAGCACCTTCCGCCTACAAGATGTTCGCTGCGAAACACGACGCCTGCACCAAGGTCGTGATGCGGCCCTTCTTCTGAACCGCAGGACGCCCGTGGGGGCGTCCTGATTCACGAACGTTCCAAGAGCCAGCGCAGATACTCGACGTCGTTTTCCAGGCTGCACTGCCGATAGCGACCCATCCGATGTGGACTACATAAAAACTCGACCATTTCAGAAAGTGCTGTCTCTGCAGGTTCTCCCTTGGATTTCATAGCCGATTGTGATTTCTTTTCCCATACGGGGTAAAGATTGAACCCGTCGGTTGATTGAAAATTTCTCATGGCTTTTCCCTTTACCTCCCGTGTTGCTATCGGTTTCATCTTGCGATGGAAGGAAGCCGCCCATGCTTGAATATTCTGAAATCCCGCCAGTATCAAGCTTATATCATGAAGCGTTTCGTATTTCTGAAGATACCCATGCCGGTGAAAATCCGTCCTCAACCGATGGGAAGTTACCCGTTCAGCCTGTTCACGATAAGGACCTTCAGAAAAACCGGAATAAGGATGGCGAGGTTGCGCCAAGGACGCCTGAAGAAGCTCAGCCCGGGCGCGAAAGCCCGAAGCGAGGTCCAGCTCGATTCCAGAACCCCGACCCGATCCTACCGGGTCTTCAGATCAAACTTTCGCAGGATTTTCATGTGAAGGTGATCATTTCCAGGGTTCGAAGCGATCAGTGGACAGGACCCACGGCGTGACTTCCGCCCCAGGCTGGTGGATCACTGGCGGGGAAGGAATCCTCCGAAGCGATATCCACCTTGTCCGAATTCGCGCGCTTGGATTGAATCTCCTCACGCTTGGTCTTGAGTGTGCGCTGCAGTGCACCAAACGCCTTCTGTCCTGCGTACATCACGCAGGCGAACTGGACGAGTGACCACAGTTTGCCGCCAAAAGTTCTTTGCATGCTTAGGCTCCTTCTCTCTTAGAATTGCCAGTCGTCGGGAATTTCCGCATTGAACGAAACTGTCCGTGCAATGTGCCAGACATCAGCGATTTGCCCCCAAAGGAAGGCTAAAGACAGAGCCTGAACCAGTCCAGCCAGGACGAGCCTGACTCGGGATTCACCCCAAGGCCGCAGCTCCAGATCCTGATCTTCCCAATCGAAGTCGTCATCAAGGTTCATGGGCATCCGTCTCCTCATTCGCGGATCAGCAGCTGATCCTGCTCCTAACTTTCATGAAACGTACCAAGGTCCTGGGTTCTGCCCACGCGATCGCATAAAAAAAAGGTTGGGATGCGAATGCCTCCCAACCTTTGCCATTCAATCAACCCTCTATTCATTCATGCACGATACCATCACAACTCTCGTCTGGTGCTCAGGATTCTCGCGATGCTTTCGTTCACTGAATTGAATTAAGTAAAATCACGCGAAGACGAAGACTTCGCTTTCAAATAAAGTCCAAGGCCAAGCCCTACAAGGCCTGCACCCGCAAGATACATATAGGGTCTTTCATGCAGGTGACTGTCCACGCTCTGCCAGCGGCGACGCGCTTCGTTGGAAAGTTGCTCCAAACGCTCGCTGAGGACTTCAATCTGCTGATCAAGCGACTCAATGGTCTGACCGACCACCGCATCGGCTTTTTCCTTCGCGCGGTTGACCAGCTGGTCTTTGGTGTCGGTCACTGTATTGCTCATTTGCGCAAGTCTATCACTCATCGTCTGTTCCTTTCGTCGTGATCGGGGTAATAGCCTGGAGTCTTATCCTCCCAACTCTCCAGATCCCTATCAAGGATCGTGCCAGACGTAAAATCAAGGCCTCCAGCGCTTCACCGTTTGCGACATGAATGGGATCCCCTGTCCTGAAATACCTGCGGTGGATCCTTCGTGAAGCAGGGGGCGCCCCGACTGATCTGCCCACCTTGAGCTGTGGCACAGCGTATGCACTTACCCTATCGCGATATTTGTGTGATGCGATTAAGGAGGACTTCATGCGCTACTTTTCGATTCGAAACGGTCTTTTGGTTGTCGGGCTGCAACTTTCCATGCTGGGATGCGTAGGTATTCCCGACGAAGCCCCTCAGGAGTTCCACACGGCCGAAGCAGCCCTGGAACGCGCTGATCAGCGCGATGTCGATGACTATCTGCCCAACACGCTCGACAAAGCCGAAACTCAATTGGAAGCCGCTACTGATCTTTGGAAGAAGAGCCGAGACAGGGACGTGAAGAAAGACGAACGCTCCCAGTTGGAAAAGCAGGCGACCGAGCAGGCCGCTCAAGTCACAGCGATGGCCGAGCAAGCCATCCAGTTGGGTGATCAGGTAAAGGCCTGGGACAACAACATTCAGAGCTATACGCAAATGGTTCAGGAACGCCAGGATGCGATGGCTCAGTTGAAGCAACTTCAGGATCAAAACCGTGAGCTTGCCGTTGCTGGCGCTGCCGCTCAAAACCGCGAACAACCCCAGCAGGTTGCAGCGAATACCCCTGACATCTCCCTGCGTGGACCCGTCGCTTACTTCAGCGCGGGCTCGACGGATGTCGATCCACGTTATGCAGACAACATCAATAGTCTTGCCAAGACACTGACGCAGGATCCCAACACCAAGGTGACCCTTGCAGGTTTCGCGGATCCTCGTGGTGACAAGGAACTCAATGACCGTCTCGCTCGTGAACGCGCCGAATCCGTGGCGGCCATTCTCCGCGATCGCGGCGTGAGCGCCGATCAAATCGTGGTTCAAGCCTGGCCCGGAACCAGTGGCAAGCATATGAAAGGCAAGCGCAGCCAGGCCCAACTGCAGCTTGATCGTCGCGTGGAAGCTTATATTTCCACCGCTTCGAACACTCAGCAAGGCCAACCGCAACAACGCTAAGAGCTACTTGTGACGACCAAAAAAAAGGGAGCCTCGTCGGCTCCTTTTTTTCATTCAGACGCTGCGATTTTCCACTTCCTCAAGTCCCACCTTCATCCTGAGCCCCATTCCCCGCATCCTTTCCGCCTGCTGACGAATCGCATGCACGGCATGGGCATCACGCCTTGCTTCCTTGGCTGTATGTTCCATCTGGGCAGCGACCTCGGAAACCTGCGGGTAGCCATAAGTGGCCGCGGCCCCTTTGATTTGATGCATGGCCACGCTCAGCTGTTCCCAATCCATGGCGTTGATCAGGTTCTGCATGGTTTCGATGCGCTGCTGGAAGCTGTTCACGAATTCTATGATGATGGGCCGGTACATGGGCTTGTCGTGATACTTCGACTGAAGATAAGGCGAGCTGTCCTGGACCTCTTCCCGTGAAGACGGGGCGGGAGAAGGCTCGGCGGGGGCGCTTGATTTTCCATCGGCCCGGGTGTGGTGCAGGATGGTTTGGATCAGCGTTTCAATCTGGATCGGCTTTGCGATGTAGTCGGTGATGCCCGCCTTCGCGCCCTTGGGGCGTTCCATCGAAAGCGTGTGGGCCGTCACGGCGATGATGGGCCGTGTGAAGCCACGCTGCCTCAGCCTTTCGGTGACCTCGTAGCCATCCATTTCCGGAATCTGAATATCCATAAGGACAAGATCAATGCCTTCATCGTGGAGCGCGCGCTCCAAGGCCGAAGGTCCGTCCGCTATGATGACGAAGTCGGCACCGGCCATTTTCAGGAAATGACGGAAGATGCGTTGATTATCAGCACCGTCTTCCACCACCATAATGGAAAGCCCGGCGAGTTTACCTTGAATGGAATTGGGTTTCACGGGAACGTCCACCTTGGATTGGAAAGCGGATGGAGTCACGGACAAACAGGGTGTTGTCTGAAATCTCCAGCGGCCGGATGAGATTCGCACCAAAGGTCGCCCCGGATCGGGAGGAAAGGCCCGGGTCCGGGTCGCCTGGACAATGACGCGTTAGCGGAAGCTGTCGATCTGCAGATCGTAGCGTTCCAGGAGGCGGTAAATATCCGCCCGGTAGCGGCCGGCGCGCTTCGATGTCTCCGAGATGTTGCCGTGCGTTTCGCTCAGCTGGGTTTCGAGATAGATCTTCTCGAAGACCTGCTTGGCTTCCGTCAAAGGCAGTTTGAACAGCTCGCGGCTGATACCGCTGGGCAGCTGGTTCGCACCCTTGTTCGGATCGACGGGAATATTGGGTTCCGCGTTGCGATGCGACGAATGCAGATGGTGGAAGAGATCCTCGATCCGAAGGTGATCGTCCTGGGTCAGAACCACGGCGCGTTCGATCGCGTTGCGCAGTTCGCGGATGTTGCCGGGCCAATCATAGGCCACAAGGCGTTTCATCACCGACTCAGCCGGCTTATTGATGTTCCGACCGAAACGGGTGTTGAATTCCGAGATGAACGATTCGACCAGCAAAGGAATGTCTTCCTTGCGATGACGCAGAGGCGGAACGTAAAGAGGAACGACCGACAGGCGATAGTACAAATCTTCCCGGAAACGACCGCTTTCGATTTCCTCGACCAGATCGCGGTGGGTCGCAGCGATCACGCGGGTATCAATTTTAACGGGAACCGAAGAGCCGATCGGCACCACCACTTTTTCCTGAAGAACGCGCAGGAGCTTGGCCTGCAGCGAGAGGGGCATGTCACCGATTTCATCGAGCAGGAGCGTACCCTTCGAACAGAGTTCGAAGATACCCTTGCGATCAGCCTTGGCATCGGTGAACGCGCCGCGCTTGTGACCGAACAGTTCGGATTCGAGCAGGTTCTCAGGAATCGCCGCGCAGTTGATGGCTTCGAAGCGTTCCGAGGCGCGATTCGAGATTTTGTGCAGAACGCGGGCGATGACTTCCTTACCCGTGCCCGATTCACCCAAAAGGAGAATGGTGGAGTCAACGTCTTTGAGCTGCTTCAGGCGAATGCAAAGATCCTGAAACGCCTTGCTCTTGCCGATGAACCCGAACTGAGCAAATTCTTCCACGGTGGGATCGATCACATCGCGATTTTGAGTCTGGAGATGCTTGCAGATCATTTCAGCTATGACACCAGGATCCGTATCCTTGGTGATATAGCCGGTTGCACCATCCTGCAGCGCAGATACTGCAGTTTCGATCGAAGCATGTGCCGTCAGCATGAAAACTTTCGAGTATGGCGTTCTCGAAACGAGGAAAGGAATCCCATCCAGCCCGTTTTCATTTTTGAGGTTCATGTCGAGCAGCACCACATCAATCGTGTAGCGCAGGACGATTTCTTTCATCTCGTCCAGATTGTGGGCGACATCGACGATGAATCCTGCTTCGGAAAGCGCCAATTTCCAGAACGCACACGTTTGCTCATCATCGTCCACGATCAACAGGCGGCCTTTGTAGTCGTTCATCATATAAACGTTCTCTCAAAAAAGAAATGATGGTCCAGATTCACAATCCCTGGCCACTCTGCAAGGAATACAATTCCTCTATACACCTGACTCCGCGGGAACTTCTAGCGAGAAGTGCATCACTTTGCAACTAGTCATTATGGCATTTGCACCCAATATCCAGTTGAGGGCACCTTACCATAAATTTTGCGTGGGACGAACGCAGAATTTACGAAGGCACACAAAATGCAATGCACGGATGCGCATCCAGGCGAATGCAACACGACTGCCTCGGAACCCTTGTTTTATAGCACTAAAGGAGTTGTCCATGATCATGAAGTCAATTTCGTCTCAGACGCGCTGTATTGTTTTAACTACAGTCGCGATACTCGGCATTTCGAATCCCGTAGCCTTTGCGACTGATGCACCAGGCTCGACGCAGACCACGAATGCCCCGGCTCCCGATAATTCCGCAGCCAATGCCAAGGCCAACAGCGAAACTGGGATTACAGCCCAGGAGGCCGGCAATACCGAGTCGGACGTGAAGCTGACCGCGAAAATCCGCCAGGCGCTGGTGAAAGATAAGAAGCTTTCCACCTATGCTCATAACGTGAAGATCATCACAGAAAACGGCCAGGTCGTCCTGAAGGGACCTGTGAAAAGCCAGGCCGAGAAGCAAGACGTGGAAACCAAGGCCGGACGGATCGCAGGTGTGGATCGCGTACGGAGTGAATTGGAAGTGGCCAAGTAACGAACATTCAAGGAAAGGACAACGATCATGGCTAAGAACACAGCTACATTTGCGATTTTCAACAGCCGCGCTTCCGTCGAACGCGCAGTCAACGCCCTGAAACGCGCGGGTTTCCGCCATTCGGATATTTCCGTGCTTTTTCCCGACCGCGAGAGCACTCGGGAATTCGCCCATGAAAAAGCGACCAAGGCTCCTGAAGGGGCCACCACGGGGACCGCAACCGGAGCCATCCTGGGCGGAACGCTCGGCTGGCTCGTCGGCATGGGATCCTTGGCTATTCCCGGGATCGGTCCTGTCATCGCCGCAGGCCCAATCATGGCGGCACTGGCCGGAGCGGGCGTCGGTGGCGCTGTGGGTGGTATTACAGGTGCACTTATCGGCATTGGTATTCCCGAGTATGAAGCCAAGCGCTATGAAGGTTTGGTCAAAGACGGCGGCATCCTGGTCTCGGTTCACTGCGATGATGACAAATGGGTTCAGCTCGCCAAGGATATTTTCAAAGTCGAGAACGGCGAAGGTATCGCTTCAGCCCATGAAGCCTCATCCGATCAGCCTCGATCCGTCGATTTCGATCGTGATCGCGACAGAAACGTAAATCCTCCATCATCGACGATGACACCACCGTCGATGCTGTAAGATCAACATACGGTCTCTTGGTCCAATAAAGCCTCAGGGCTTTCGCAGAGCACGGCAGAACCAATCTCTTTTCAACCTCCCTTCCCGAGCGATCGAGGAAGGGAGGATTTGCGCTCTTTAAAAAGCGAGGCCGATACGATAGGACCGCTGCAGCCGGTCATACTCGATCAAAGATTCCATATAGCCATAGTAATACTGGAACATCACATAGGGCATGACATCGGAAAGGCCGAATCTGTACTTGACGGTGAATTCCAAAGCCCCATGGCCTTTTTCAATATCCGGGACGCCACCGGGCAAAAAGGCGAGATACATTTCCCCCTTCGACGGAAAAAGCTCCTCCGTGATGCCTTCAAAACTCACCCGCGACGACAGAAAACCGGTATAGCGGCGAATATTGGAGTTCGTCTGCCAATCAATGTCGTAGAGCCAGTACAGCCGAACTGTCCCATGCATGCGCCACGCTCCACGGCCGATGCGGGCCTCAAGCTCGGCGAAGACCCGATCGAGTGAACGCGATTCATCCGCGTCCTTGCCGTTGGACCGATGCTCAAGCCCAACGCTTATGCCGCGCAGAACGGAATGATCTATAGCGTGGACGTAATAGAACTCGGGATTGAAATCAATGTCTTGAAAGGGCTTCGAATCCTTGGTCACTTCCCAGAACATCATCTGGCTATAGGCGAAATAGACCGGCAGGCTCAGGACGGGGCGCAGCTTGAAACTCAGCTGGACTTTGGTGTTGGGCTTGCCGCCGATCGCATAGATGTCGCGATGGCGATAGATGTTGGTTTCCTCAGCATGATCGATCTTGTTCATCAAGACAGCAGCCTGGGCTGCGACTTCGGGTCCTGGTTCCGGCGTTTTGTCCGGAAGCGCGAGTTCTTCACGGGCATCCGAGGCGGTGCCGGGTGGAGGTTCAGGGTGATCGGCCCAGGCTGAGCCTGAACCCAAGATGAAGAGGGGCAGGAGCCACGAACGAACGGTCAATTGTTGGACTTTCACGAGGACCTTCCTTGCATAGGGCGAGTGACCTCAACCGTGTTGCATAGAGTAGACCATGGGCGTCCCCAGGCCGCTACGGCGCTCGTGACTGGCACGATGAGTGCAAAACACCTGATGGACGGCACTGTTCATTTAACAAGGAGAGCTTTTATGTTTAAGAAATCACTGATGGGAATGACCTGCGCGGCTGTTTGCGGATTCGCCGGACAGGCCCTGGCGCAGACCCCAGTCGGCACCGACTACAAACGGATTGATGTGATGCGCGATGCCAGCAACTGGGCCTTTGGTGTGAACCTTGCGGCCGCTGACGTCAACAGCATCGACAACAATGTCTTTTCCTTCGGGGTTTTCGGTAACTATTTCACCGCACCGAATTTCTCGCTGGGCCTGACGCTCGACTATTGGAATGATTCCTTCAGTGAAGACGCCCGTCGCGTGGAAGTCGATGACCTTGTGATCGGCGGTCATGGCAAGTTCATGTTCACCGAGTTCACATCCGGTCTGCGTCCCTTCGTGCTGGCTGGCCTTGCCGTCCACCGCTTCCAGGTCGATGTCGCCAATCGCGACCCGAACGCCGATCCTCTGGTCGATAAATTCAATGAATACGACCGCAATACCGAAGACGTCGAAGGTGAACTCGGAGCCGACTTCGGCGCGGGCGTCATGTACCGCGTGCAGACGTCGATGGATATGCTGGCGGAAGTTCGCTATCGCCGCATTCTGGACCGGACGGTTGACCTGGATCAGGTGAACTATTCCATCGCGCTCTCTTATGTCTTGTAAGGGATCGCGTTTCTGTCCCATCTGCCTGAAGGGAGACGATCATGACTCGATATGCATTCATGCTTCCCGGACTGCTTCTACCCCTGGCTTTGCTGGCCTGCAAAAAGGACGAGAAAACCAGCGAAACCGGCCGCAAGCTGGAAAGCACGCCTGCTGAATTGCGCGGCACCTGGCAGTCTGGCTGCATGGGGACCACGACCCTGAATATGGCCAGCAGCCAAAGGGAATATGTGTTCAATGCCATCGGCGACTTTGATCGGTTGGAGCGCTACTACAGCGATCCCAACTGTCAGAATCTGGCCGCCACCTATAAGGTGGTGGGCACGGTGGAAGTCAAAGGTCCGAACCCGGAGAAAACCGATCTCAACATGATCAATTTCACGGTGAACGAAGCGTACATGACCGTGAAGTCCGATGCCACGCTGGAGCAACTGAACGCCATGAAATTCTGCGGCCGCAGTGATTGGCATGTGAACGAGGACGTGCATGTGACCAATGCGGAATGCGAAGGATCCAAAGTGCAAAAAGGTGGCGTGCAGTTCGATAGCTTTAAAATAAGGGACGGCCAGCTCTTCATGGGCCAGAAGCTGATGTTCCTTGGCAAGGACGACGCCAGCGAACGTCCTGCCGAGCTGGATATGAGAGCGCCTTACATCAGGAAGTGAGCTTGACCGAACGATTCTTCCTCTCTCGTTTTTCATAGGCTTCCATCAGCGGCGTGACCGAGATTCCATGCAGGAGGATCGAACACACCACCAGGGCCAGGACGATGGACACCATCTCCCGGCTATGGGCCGGTGAGAGTCCATGATGAACGGCATAGGCCAGCCAGAAAATGGAACCCATGCCGCGAATCCCGAACCAGCTGATCAGATTCTTCTGCAGCGTGTCCACCGATCGGCAGCCGAGCAGCGCAAGCCGGACCGAGATGGGGCGAATGACGAAGAAGAGCAGGATGGCCAGCAGAAAAACCCGCGGATTGAAATCCTGAAGCGAAATCAAAGCGCCTATCGCTATGACGACCGCCACCTCCAAGAGCCTTTCCAGCTGCTCATTACTCGTCAGCACGGCATGCGTTAGGAAAGCGGGAGCTTTCTCGGGATGGGTCGCAACTTCCTCGGCCGGCCCATTCAATTCCCTCTGATCCAAAACTTCGGAACCCGTCTTATGGTGTTCGATCTGCCTTAAGGCGAGGCCCGCCGCGAAAACGCCGAGGAAACCATTGGCGCTGGCCCATTCATTCAGTCCATAGGTCAGAGCAATAAGACCCAGGGCCAGAAACTCTTCATAGCCCAAAGCGTTTTTATGATGATGCCGCAGGTAAAGGACGATCTGCCCCACGACGAAACCAAGCGCATAGCCCAGGGTCGGTCCCATAATCACGGCCCAGAGAACATCCACAGCGAACCATTTCAATCCCGATTCCCCGATCTCATGATAGCCGAGCAGTCCAAGGCCCAGAAGGACGAAGGGCATAGTGGTTCCATCATTCAATCCCGCCTCGCCGGTCAGCGCAAACCGAAGTTTATCCCGATCACCAGGCTCGGCGATCTGAACATCCGAGGCCAGCACCGGATCGGTCGGCGATAGGATGGCGCCTAGAATAATGGCAGCCCCCAGGGAAAGGTCGAACAGCCCGTAACTGAGCATGGAAATGAGCAGCACGCTCAGCAGCATGGACACCGTCGCAAGGCGCAGAGAAACCTTCCAAAGAGGATTGGAAAAGCGAATGCGCAGTTTCAGACCCGCGGTGAACAGCGAAATGATGACCGCGGCTTCCATGAGATGTTCCAAAAGTTCGGCGCTGGCGAAAAAATTGATTCGCAGAAGATTCACGCCGTGCGGCCCGAGCCCGATGCCAAACGCCAGATAGATAATGGAACTGGTCAAAGGCATGCGCTTCAGAGCTGTTCCCAGGCAGACCATCACCACCAGGAAAAGGCCGATCATCAGATACCAAAGAGCTATACGATCAATAGGTCACCTCGTGAGAGCCAGCAAAGCGGGCAGGCGAACGATCACGCAAGAAGGGGGTTCCTCGTTCGGAGCAACCCCCTTCCCTGTCTGAAAAAAACTTTATCTGTTGGTGGAATTCACAGTGGATTTGTTGGGATCCTGCTGCTGCTGACCTGCGACCGACATGCGATTGGTGCCAGGAAGGTTCGGGCTGCTGGCCGAGCTGCTGCTGCCTTGCTGCTGATTCCGCACGCGCAGCTGATTCTGAACGTCATGAACGCCCAACACTTTTTCGGCCAGTTCCTCTGCAACGCGCTTGTCCTGGCGTGAAGAGACCTGACCGGTCAGCGTTACTTCACCATCTTTGACCTGGACTTCGACATCCGAAGCGTCGATGCGTCCATGACGAATCAGTTCCTCATGAATATCATCCTTGATTCTCTCGTCGCTGCGCTTATAGCTTTTGGGCCAGCGACTTCTCTGTTCGTTCCAGGACGACTGCTGACCCTGCTGGTCATAAGAGCGGCGACCCCAGCCCTGATTTTGGTCTCTATCATCGGAACCAAGGCGATTCCAATCGGCATGGCCCATGCCTGAGCCTGTGCTATAATCACGGCCATACTCGGAAGAACCGCGGCCCTGATTGCTTTGCTGATGGCCATAGTCACCAAGGCCACGTCCCCAATCGGACATGCCGCGACCGTAGCTGCCGTAATCGACTCCGCCGCGGCTGAAGTCGTAGTTGCCGCGCGATCCTTCATAACCATAACGGTCACCCGACCCTTGCGAGCGGTAAGGCCGTTGCCACGCGTGGTCCTGATTATATTCACGGCCGTAGTCCGCACCCCCGCGGGATCCGAAATGGGCCTGGCCTGGGCGTTCTATATCGAGGTCGCTATCATAGTCAGGTCGGGTGTAGCGGCGTTCGGAATCCTGGCCGCGATAGCGGTAGCGATCTTCAAAGCGATCATCCTGGCCCCGCGAATAGCTGCGGCGATCATTGAAAGGCGACTGCGAACGGCGACCCTGTTGAGTGTAGCGATCTTCATTTTCATGGCTTTGCTCAAACATACCGTGCTCCTTGATTACCTTACACATTAAAGCGTGGTGTTGCTCTTTGCGCCTAGCACCACACCAGATTCCACTTGCGCTTGTAGCTGAGATTCCGATAGCGCAGCCTGAAGTTCTCGCTTTTGATCGGAATCAGCCTTTGCACCCGGCGCACATCAAAACGCGTGACGATCCAGCCACGGAACTTGCGACGCGCGTAAGGGGGCAAGGCGTTCTCGGACTGATCAGGCAGTCGTCCCCGCATCACAAACGGCGCTGGTCCTGGATCAGGCGCTGTGTTGGGCGGCGAAGGATCGGTGCTGGGATGGGGAACGAGCGGCTGCGGCATGGTCGTGGGCGGACGATCCGGCGAACGCTTCGGCATGGGTTCCTGCGGCGTTGGCTCGGGCGTTTCTGTCATGAGTCGACCACGACGCGACTCGAACAATATAATCTGTCTATATTTCGATTGTTTTCTATTCATAGTGATTCTCTTCATATCTTGAATCCAGGGGCTTGCATGGCCATCGTCTCCATTGCAGGAACTCTGCCAGGCTTCGATCGGGATGCGAAAGCGTCTGAAAAGGCTTAAATGTCGGATTTTACCAGCATGAAGGTGGAGCTTTTTGCATGCAGGGGCTGTCGGCGAGAGGCGGCTGCGGGTCTTTCTCCATGTTCCATCTTCATCTCACGTTTATGTTTCTCTGCAAGAAAACGACCGCTTGATGAGAGACCAATAAAACTTGTGGACACCTTGCGAACAATCTCTTAAAAAACCGCTAGTGCATCAGAACTAGCTTCATCTGCCCTATCCCTTGCGAGGTATTTAAGCATGAAACAGGGCCTCAGACTTTGGTCTTCCGTTTTCGTTCTGGCATCGGCAAGCTTTCTCACCAACTGCCGGGATCACCCTCGTGAACCCGCTAACGATCTGATGAGCGAAGTTCCGTCCACTCACAGTGATACGGGCATTCCAGGACAGGCTTATCACAGCGACAAACGCAAGCTGCTGAACGTTTCCTGCGTGGAAGGCGAGATCACCGAGCAGCTGGGCAACGTCACATCCGAATTCGAACTGCGGCAGGACCTGGGGTTCACCGACTTGATCGATCGTTTGGGCGGCAAACTCTCTGTGGACACCAATTTTCCGACGATCAGAGCGGGAGCGTCGGCCCGCTATGCGACGGAGAATACGGCGAGTGTGAATTCGAGCAGCTACAACTTTTTTTGGCGTGCGACTCCCAAAAAGCGCGTCCTGAAGCGCGGCCCGGATGGAACCTACCGTTTGTCGGCTTTTGGCCAGGAGGTGGCTAAAAATCCGGCATTCGCCCTGACTCGATGCGGTGATGAATTCATCACCAGCATCGAATACGGAGCGATGCTGAACGTGACGCTCAAGATGGAATTCCGCAATGAACAGGACAAGCGTGACATCGGCGGCAACCTCACCGTCGACGCCACGGCCGGCGTGGTCAAGGTTGATGGCAAGCTCGATTATCTGGATCAGACTGTGAAAAAATCAGTCAAGATCACGGTGGAAGCGACTCAGCACGGGGGCGACCCTCTGCAGCTGCTCCAGATCATCCCGGATAACCTTGTGACCTGCAGCCTCGACAACCCTTCGCTTTGCTTCAGCGTATTCTCGTCCGCGATCAAATACGCGAAAAACGATCTCGCGGGGCAGTTCACCGGCCTGGATTCGTATAACGTCGTGAAGTACACGACGCAGAAATATACGGAATCCGGTATCTATTCCCTTCAGCCGCCCGAAGGCTATCCGACCGTCAATGCCATGGTGGAGGAGGCGCGCCAGTCCCTGGACCGCAGTTTCCAGCAGGCTCTGATGGATCGCTCGCGGGCGCGTAAGCTGCTCAATTCGTATCGTGAATGGTTGAGTGACGAACTCTACCAGAAAATCGTGGACCTGGAAGCCAAGGCGAATCGCAATACATCGCGCCTCTCCAATGCTTCGGTCTACTGTTACGACAATCCTTATGCCGGTTGTCTCGATCAGGCTGAGAGTACCTTGAAGCTGCTCGAGACCTATGACGCCAGTCTCCTGTCGATCAAAACCGTTCCGCTCGTCGCCTATCAACGCTGTGAACTCGCACGGCAGGCGGCAGTCAACGCTCAGGTCGTATCGGATTCCTGGTCCATGGGCTATCGGCGTAAGGGTTACGCCCCGGTATTTTTCGACAACAGCAAACCGGAACTCGGCGTCGAGGTCTGGGGTCCCTGTGAAGAAGCTCTTGCGTACTATGGTGAGTACTTCAAGGTTTGAACGACCCGTTGGGAGTATCTATGAAACGTTCATCCGTGCTGACAGTCATTCTGTGTTTAGCGGGTGGAGCATCGACGGCCCTGGCTGTGGATTTTCCACCGAAAAAGGAACGGCCTGAACCGGTCGGTGATCCCGTTTTTCCCAAACCCAAGAATCCCTCGCATCCGACTACTTTTTATGCGTCGATGGTGCCTTTGAATCTTGGAAAAATCAAAGATCGTTGTGAAGAGGACAGTCTGTCCGGACCTGAAGCATGGGAACGTCTCCAGTGGCTGAAGGCTTGTCATAAGGGTCTGCTCGTCGCCACCTACAACAGCATCAATGGTGACGATGGGACGACGGATGACCAGAAAATCGCGACGATCGAAAGCGAATGGTTTTTTGTCGGCGGTGATCGCAACAAACCGAAAGTCCGCCCCAATTACCTGACTTTCGGCACCGCCACCTATGAGAATCCCCTGCAGTGGTATGCGCCGCGCGCAGCGTCCGCCGCCTGCACGGAATTCCCTGCAGGTTACCAGGTGCTGGGGGAATGCACCTCGTCATGCTATGAGCCTGATCAGAAGTTGCTCTTCAGTGACGGCGAAAAGCCGATTGGCGAAGCGCTGGAACGCCTGGAGGATCAGGTCATGACCCTGACCGATGAGTCCACGCTCGATTTTGTGAATCTGCAAAGTCGCAAGGTGAAACACTACACTAGGAGTGCCACGCCGACAAAGCATCAAATCCTGACGATCAGTTCGCAAAGCGGTGGTGAGCTCAAGGTCACAAAAAATCATCCGCTTTTGACGTCTGAGGGCTTGATGATTGAAGCGGGGAATCTTAAAGTAGGGGACAGATTGGTGCAGATCGATGGACAATCCGATGCGATCGTCGCGATCAGCGAAAAGGAATACTTCGGCCGGGTGTTCAATATTCAGCCCGAAGCGGATTCCCAACCAGGGCAGATCGTGATCGCGCAGGGTTTTTTAAGCGGATCCTCCTGGTTTCAGAATGATGGCTACGAATATGTGAATCGACTGATCCTCCGAAGGAACGTTCCCGAGGAACTGTTCCAAGAGGAAGAAGCTGTCCCATGAAGTTTGTTGGCTTAGCCATTTTCATCGTTGTGATCGCTGCTATCGGTTTCTGGGGAAAGCGGGAGGCCCGGAATGTATCCGGCTCCCCTCCAAAGCCCCAGGTGATCGAAACTGAATCCCGAGTCCCGACGCCCGTCGGGACTCCTTCCGGGCTGCCCTCTCCACCTGCCGCGGCCCGGCCTCCCACGACTGACGACCTTACGCCGCGTCTTGAGAAAATTCACGAGCTGGCCCGCTATACGCTGCCGACTCAGGAAACGCGCGAGGCCCTTATTCAAAGCCTTTCCGATCCCGAACTCCACAGTGCCCTCGGCCATGCCTTGGCTGCCAGCGATGGCGCGGCCTATGATGCCAGCGCTGAAAAACTGCGCATGAACGCTGTTTCTGTTCTGGGTCTTATTTTTCGCTACAAGGATGTCAGCCACCGCGATGAGGTGATACGCTCGGTGAAACAGCGTATCCTGGCGGTGGATTTTCATAAGATGAAAGATCTTCGGGTCAAACAGAGCGTGTATGGAGATATTACCGAGCTGCTGATGATACTGAAGCAGCACGACCCGGAATCCTATGAGGACGTATCAAGGCGCATAACGGAAACGAAGAATAAGGTACTGAAGACAGCTTTGGCTGCCAGTCGTTAATCCTAAGCTCAAAAAGGAAGCTGAGCCCATGTTCAGGCGCATGCTATGCCTCTGCATTTTGTTGCAAGCGGGCCTCAGTGAAGCGGCACAGATCTTCGCAGGTCCGGATGCACTCCCGCGCATCGGTTCGGGTCTGGAATCGGTCAGCAATCAATGGCGTTCTCCCTGCGTGGATGGAACCGTCCAACCTTCTGCAGCCAATCGTAGTATTACCATGAAAATGTATGCCTCGCAATCGGCGTCTGAAATTCTCGAAGATCAGCGCGGCTACGGCAGTTTGAAAGTTGATTTCTGGGTCCTGGGTGCGAAGGCGCGCAGTGAATTCATTCTGCGCAACAGCGAAAGCCGCACGCAGTCATCGCTGATGTGGAGCGTCGAATACCGCGGCGGCTCCGTGTTCCTGAACAAGCGCCAGCTCAATGCCCGGGGTCTTCAGGCCCTCGCGCGTCCCAAGGCCGAGCAGAGGCAGCTCTGTGGTGATCAGTTCATCATCGGCGCCGCGCTCGGTGCGAAATTTTACCTGGCCGCTTCGCTAGTATTTGACAGCGAGGTCAAGTACCGCTATTTCAAGACCAAAGTGTCAGCATCTGCATTCGGCGGACTCTTGAAAAAAGAGAAGTCTTCGATCGATGAAGTGCGCAGCGCGGCGCAGAACGCCTGGCTTTCCATCCAGGCTTTTCAGTACGGCGGTGACACCTTTGATCTGGATCTTCTATCGGCCTCGCACGTTTCATATTGCCCTATGGACAATCTCGAACCGTGTTTAGACCGCTTCACCGCCCTGCATCGCTATGCTTTTGGCGCGGATGGCTTCCGCAAGCATGCTGATTCCACAAAACCGGAGCAGCTCGCGGTCCTCTGGCTCAATGGCAGCTCGTATCAGGATGCCGGGCATTCTCTGAGCGAAGAAGCGGCGACGCAAACGATGGACCCTGGTTTTGTGTCTTTGTCGGAACAGCTTTTTCAATGGAATTCTGATGTGCAGCAGTCCATATCCCAGGTGAATGCGCGCCTGATGGAAATGGGCCGCGATGGGGCGGGACGAGACGACGCCCAGCGGCAGTTGGCCGCGCTGGAAAGCAAGGCCGAAGCCATTCGCCAGGCCGCCGCTTCATGTTCGGATCAGGAGAACTATGAGTCCTGCAAAAGCAGGCTTGATTCCATAAACGCTATGGTCGCTTCACCATAAAAGGACGACACCTATGAAACACTTGATCAAAGCACGTCGATATCGGAGTTTCCTTCTGATCTCGAGTTCTTTGTTAAGTGCCTGTGGCGGCTCTTCACCGCAGCACAAAACCCGCAGCCCTTCCTCCGATATCCAGCAGGCCGAGCCTAACCAGGTCGAGCCTGTTTTTAACGCCCGCGCGCATGCCGCGAAGGCTTTTGAAGGGCTCGTGAAAGCCTGTGGGGATGCCGGCGGTCTCTTCGACGATCGTGAGCGCAGCTGCGCGTGTCCGGATTCCACCAGCGGAACGCCCCAGTCGTTTCAGGCGCTTTATCGCATGGATCCAAGCCTCGGGCTGAAGCGCCGGGTCTTCGATCGCTATGCCTGCGTCGAGCAGTATCGGCTGCGACCGCAGAAAGATGCCAGCTTCGCCAGTCTTTTGGCCAAAGGCCGCGAGGAACTCATCAAGGACCTGCGCGAGGTGAGGAACATCGGCAACGGTCGTTCGCTCGTCTTTGAAATGGACGACGCCTTGCCCGATGCGCAGCTGAAGGATCTGGCCGCGTACCTGGACGAGAAAGCGCCTTTGATCCATATCCCCGCGGGGAATCAGTGGCGCGAGATGTATCGCGTTAAACTCTTCAAGGTGGATGAAAGCCTGGATCGCATCAAGCGTCTCCCCTACTTCGACTTTGAAGATACGGGCCTGATTGAACGTTACGGCAATGAGCTCTTCGTGTGGTCGCTGGATGACTTCCAGCATTTGGGAGCCACCCCGCGTCCATCCGAGCTTTCGCTGCCCAAGCAGCCCTGGATGGCCAATCGTGATACGCAGCTGCTTCGGGAAGGGCTTGAAGTCTTCCAGGCCTATTTGAAAGGCACGCAGCCTTTGGATGTGCGGGAAGACGTTCTGATCGTCGATGAAGGCTGTCACGTTCTCTGTGATTACAAGGCCTCGTTCCATTGGAAGGGTCAGTACTACTGGTATGAAAAAAATTATGCGCGCGGCTCGGCCTTCCGCCATGCGTTCTATCTGGGACGCGAGGACGGAACTCTGGATGCCATGACGCTTCTCTTTCCGGATCTTACGCCCTCCGTTTATGTCACGGAGCAGCGAAACCTTGCGCCTGATGGTCGATTTGAAGTGAACTCCAATGCGATGGATTCGAAGGGTGACCTTCTGCGTTACACCGAATATCCGCCGCTCGGCGATGGCCAGGAATTTGCGCAGAAGCTGAAGCAGCTGAAAACCTTTGATACGGCGCAGCCTCAGACCACCGTTCTGGTCCTGGAGGAATCGACGCAATTGGAAGAAGCCTGGGAACTGGACTATTGGATCCGCGGGCCCTATGCCGCCGATCGTCCCGAACAGCAAAAGAGCCTTTACGGTTGGATTCGACCTGATGATGTGGCCGGCATGCCCTTCAGCTTTTATTTCGGCGCCATGGATTTGAACTGGGGCACCGACGGCGCCCATGGCCGCGAAGTTTTGCGCGATCTGATGCGGGATATCAAACCGGGCGAAGCCTATGGCATCAGCACGGATTTCACCTGGCTTCTGCAGGGTCAGCGCTTCAACGAGCTGGTGCAGCTTTCGAAGGCGCGCGTCGCGACGATCTCGGCGATTCTTTCGGTGGAAGAGGAGGAATGCCATCGTCTGACCGCGGCTCTGGATGCCGATATCCTTTGGATTGCAGGGGCCGGCAACGAGGCCAAGGAAAATCCGCGGTTCCGCTGTCCGCAAAAGCTGGATCGCAAGGATCTGCGCATCGTTGCGGCTGCTGGATCGCGTGACGGGCTGGCGTTCTTCGCGGAATTCGGCCGGGATTATGCTGATATCGCCGCCGAACCCCTGAGCTACCTGGGCCGGCGCGGGTCATCGTACTCAGCCCCCAAGGTCGCGAATGTCGCCTTGAAAATCATCAAGCGCCATGGCGAGGCCTTGAACAATCGCGAGGTCAGGCTCGCCATTCTTCTTGGCGCTGATGTTGATCCCCAACACCGTCTGGAGGTCAGGACAGGCGGAGCCCTGCATGAAGGCTATGCGATGAAAGCTGCAGCTGCGATTGCCGGACTCTCCCGTGCCGATCGCCTGATGCTGAATGATAAGGCTTCCGACCGCACGGATGTCTTCAGCCGGATCATTGCCGCTTCGGGGGCCCTGCCTGCGAATCAGGCCGTGGACCAGGCGCGTTTTCTTCTGCAGAATGGCCTTTGAAAAAGAGAAACCGCCCGGCATGTTCACGCCGCGCGGTTTCCATGAACTTTTCTCAGATGGGAACCAATCCATTCAATGATCATGAAGCGGTTGCGTATCCAGGCGCACCGTTCGAAATTCACTTTCTGTCAGCTTCAAATAGATCGCTTTATCATCAGCATAATCCACGCTATCCAGATGAATCCAGTGGTAACTGCCGCCGTTTTTCCCGTTCGTCTCCTTGAGCTTCACAAAAGGCCCATCCAGGTCGTCCACGCAGCCGACCGTTATGCCCTGCAAACCAGGGACAGGGCCTGTGCCTTTCGCTTGTACCAAGAGGTTGGGTTTAATCAGAGCTAGATCCATTGCGAAACCTCCTTGAAGTGAAGGCACTTCTGCCTGTCATCATTTGATTGAGGGTCGATGTTCCACGGGGGAACTGCTGAACGTACGGAGATGCAAAAAAAGTTCCAGCGCTTCTAAAAACTTGACAGAATGCCGGGCTTTGCCGGAATCTACGGAAGCATTGTCCACAAAGCGAGGGATGATCGTATGTTCAAAGCTCGGACGCGCATCAAGCAGTTTGCCTGCCTTCTTTTGGTCAGCATGCTTTCCACCCCTGTCATGCTGGGTGCGGCAGAGAAGCCCAAAGAGCAGATTCTGGTGGCCGCTGCAGCCAGTTTGAAAGACGTTCTGGAAGAAATCGGCCCGGCCTTTGAAAAAAAGCACCCTGAACTGCGGGTGAACTTTCAGCTGGCGGCCTCCGGGGCTCTTCTGCAGCAGATCGAGCAGGGTGCGCCGGTCGATGTCTTCATCAGCGCGGCGGAAGGCCCGATGAAAATTCTTGCAGGCAAGGGCCTTGTGGTGCCGAACAGTTTGAAAACGATACTCAGCAATGAATTGGTTTTAATCATCCCCGCGAATCAGCCTGGACCGCAAAGCCTGGCTGATTTGAAAAATCCCGCCTATAAGCGCATCGCGATAGGCGAGAGTCGGACGGTCCCCGCGGGTCAGTATGCGGAAGCCTGGATCGCGCATGAAAAACTGAGCGCTGCTTTGAAGGATCGTCTGGTGCCGGCTTCCAACGTCAGACAGGTGCTGACCTTTGTCGCCAGCGGCAACGCGGCGGCGGGTTTTGTGTATGCGAGCGATGCTCTGACTTCGGACAAGGTGAAGGTTGCACTGCGGGCCCGGGCCGATCAGCATCCCCCTATTGCTTATCCCGCCGCCCTTGTGAAGCGCTCCACCAGACAGCCTGCCGGCCAGGCTTTTTTAAGATTTTTGGAAGGCCCTGAGGCCCGGCGAATTTTCGTGAAACAGGGTTTTCGTCTTCCAGCCGAGAAATCCACGTGAATGGTTGGGACGGCCTCACGCTTTGGATTTCTCTTAAGACCGCCGGCGCAGCGACGCTGATCGCAGCGGTTTCCGGTCTTGCCATGGCGGCCTGGATGGTGCATCGCGGGCCGCGTCCGGGCACGCGCAGTTTTGCTCTTTTGGATTCCTTGCTGATTGCACCGATGATCCTGCCGCCGACCGTTCTCGGATTCATCCTTCTCATGATCTTTGGCGTGCAAAGTCCGATCGGTCGCGCCTGGGAACAGATCTTCGGCGACCCCTTGGTTTTTTCCTGGGCGGCAACGGTCGTCGCGGCCAGCACCGTGGCCTTCCCTCTGATGTACCGCACAACGCGCGCCGCTCTTATGCAGGTCGACACGCAGCTCATCACCGCGGCCCGTACGCTCTCCGATCGCGAAATCCGCATTTTTTTTCGGGTGATTCTGCCCTCGGCGTGGCCTGGTGTCCTGGCGGGGACGCTACTCGCATTCGCCCGCAGCCTCGGTGAATTCGGCGCCACGCTCATGCTCGCGGGCAGCATACCGGGCCGCACGCGTACGATGCCGATGGCGATTTATTATGCGGTGGAAGCCGGTGATTATCAGGAAGCGGCCATGTGGTCCGCGCTCATCATGATCATCAGCCTTGCCGTCATCTTCGTGGCCGAATACCGCTCGGAAAAACCGGCTCCGCTTTCTGGAAGCCGAGCCCCTCTCAGCAAAAAAACAGAGGGCGCTGACGGTACTCTGGCTTTGCATATTCAAAAGCAGCTGCATGACTTCGCGCTGGATATTCACATTCAAACACAGAGTCGCCGTGTCGCCATCCTGGGTCCTTCGGGCTCGGGAAAGAGTTATTTTCTGCGTTGCCTCGCGGGTCTTGAGCATCCCGACAGCGGATGGATCCATGTCGATCGCCAAACATTTTACGACAGTCAGGGATCGCGTTCATGGAAACCCCGCGAGCGCGAGGTGGGCCTTCTTCTGCAGCACTATGCTCTCTTCCCGCACATGAGCATCCGCGACAATATCCTGTTTGGAATGAAGGACGCGACTCCGACCCAGGCTGATGCCTGGCTGCACAAGATTCAACTTCAGCAGTTTGCCGAACAAAGGCCCACGCAGCTGTCAGGAGGCCAGCAGCAGCGCGTGGCCCTGGCCCGGGCCCTGGCGGCCGAACCCCAACTTCTCCTGCTGGATGAGCCGTTTACAGCGCTGGACGCCCACCTGCGGGACAGGCTGGAGCAGCAGCTGGTGGCCGACCTTTATCAATTTCCCGGTCGCCTCTTCCTCGTCACGCATAATGTCGACGAGGCCTGGCGGCTTTGCGATGACTTTATTCTTTTGGATGCAGGCCGGGTGATTCGTCATGGTCCCAAGGCCGAGGTTTTCGCCGATCCTCAAAATGTATCCGCCGCCCAGCTGACAGGCTGCAAAAACCTTGCGGAAATCAGCGCAAGGCAGGGCTCGCGGGTGACGATCAAGGACTGGAATTGTGAGCTGGAGCTGCCACCGAACATGGCGGACTGCACCTGGATCGGCATTCGCGCCCATCATATTCAGCTGCACGAAAGCGATCCGGGCGCTGCCAATACCTTTCCCTGCTGGCTGGCGCGGGTCAGCGAAGCCCCGCATCGGCTGACCTTCTTCCTGAAATTGCAATTCCCCCCGGAAAACGCCTTCGACGCCCACCTTCAGGTCGTTCTTTCGCGGGAAAGAGCCCAGCAATTTCAGGAAAAGTCCGGCCCCTGGTTCGTCACTCTCCCCAAGGCACAAATCCTTCCGTTACAGACCCTTGCGTGATCCCGTCAACGCCCGTCCGGTCAAGCGTTTGAGCGTTTTTAAGCGCATCATGACAGCGCTTGACCTTTGTCCTAGGACATGGTTGAAGGGGTTTCGTACATATTTATTCGAGGCCTTACGCAGAGTATGCCCATGCTTTGCCGCACATTCAGTCCTTTGCTTTCGCTTCTCACGGCTCTCGGCCTGGGGGGTTTCTCCTGGTCTGCGCTTGCTGCGGAAGAGGGCGTGGACATGGCCATGGAACGGCACGCGACCGCAGCCGAGTGGCAATCCAGTTCCTTCATACTCCAGTTCAACAAACCGGCCGCGGCCCAGATCTCCTATCCTTTCCTGGAGCAGCTGCGCGGTATCATGCTGCGTTCGCTGAACAGCCCCGACCAGGCGCGGGATTTGGTCAACATGCACAACGCCCTCGGCACCAAAGCTTTGTCGAGTTATGCAAAGTATGTGGGTCCGCAAAAGATCTCTGTGAATCCGAAAAATGGTGAAGAGATTCGCCGTTCGCTGCTGAAGTCCGTTCGCCTTTATGCTCAGAAAGAAACCAAAGGTGACTTCTTTCCTCAATCATGGAAAGAAGGCCTGCGTTTCAATATAGGCGGCGGTGGACCGGCTCGCAGCCAACCGTCCCAGGGCTATGTGCATAACGGCAATCCCGAGATGCGCTATGGGCTGCAGCTGAAAGAAATCGAGCCGAGCCGCGAGAATCTGAAACTGGCCGCGCTGGGTAGCGATGATTACGAATACCTTGCCTATGCGCCCAAAGCCAATCTCGTTTATGAAGTCGGCGAAGTTTATCCTGAAGGCTACGCTCGCAGTTATCCCGTTTCCATCGAATCCGGGCCGGCGCCGAAGCCCACGTTCTGGCAAACTCTGCCGTCCCTGCCCGAGCACAAATTCAGTGGACGGATGGCTCCGCGCGGCCTTCCCGGTCCTGGCAGCCCCCTGCCTCCGCAGTCGCTCTTTCTGGATCAGAGCCAGGGTTACTATCAGCTCGAAGCGCAGCTGACAGGCAACCTGAAGCAGGAGAACGTTCTACATCGCTTCCGTATGCCTGTGTATGGAAAGATGAACTATCGTCAGGAGCGTAACAAGGATTGGCAGTTCACGAAGTCCACTTTCGAAAATCTTTACAGCAATGATAATGGCTATGCTGTACACCTGGAGCGCTATCATATGGAAAAGCGTTACCAGCTGGCCTTTCACTTTCATAAGCTCATCAATCATTTTGAATTGCATGCGCATCTTCCCGATGCGGCCTTGGAAAAGGATAATTTCTGGCGTCAGCATCGCTGGGAAACACGCTTCGATTTTCACTTCTAGTTTGACCGTTTTTTCGTTCCCATCTAGAGTTTGCGAAACGTCACAAACATAGGTGGGATTCGTATGCCTGTTTCTTCATCGGCTATTCCTCTGCCACCGTCCGCCATGACCTTCTATCCTTTCGATCTCTATCGCTTCTACACAGATTTCCTCGGTGCTATTCAGCACAGCTATCAAAGACATGGACATATCTTTCGATGGTTCGCTCTGAACCCCTTCACGGTTTTGCTCGGCGCGGATGCCAATCAATGGGCCCTCGTCACCCAGCAAAAATCCTTGTCGGCGGCCAAAGCCTGGGAACGCCCGATCGGTTATCTCTTTCACGGTGGGCTCATGCTCCGCGATGGACCGGATCATCGGCAGCATCGGAAACTTCTGATGCCGGCCTTTCGTCAGGAAGCCCTGCATCACTATCTGACGACGAGTGAACCCATCATCGACCGTCATCTTCAGTCGTGGCCGCAGCATTGCTCGAATATTTATCCGCGGGTCAAGGAACTGACTCTGGAAATTGCCATTCAATCCTTCTTCGGCATCAGCCAGCCCAAGGAGCTGCTGGTTTATAATCAACTCATCACCGACATTGTCGCCGGCTCGATTGCCTTCAATCGCGTCCCTGTCCTCGGTCGTCTTTATCAAAGAGCGGTTCGGGCGCGACGCGCACTCGTGAAACTTCTGGGGCCTTTGGTGCAGGAACGGCGCCGCCATCACACGGAGGATATGATGGGGCAGCTCTGCCGCTCCGTGGATGAAGAAGGCCGGCAGATGACCGATGAGGAGATCGTCGATCAGATGATCTTCATCATGATGGCCGCGCATGATACCACGGCCTCGACGCTCTCCAGCCTGTTCTATGAACTCGCGCAGCATCCCGAGTGGCATCAGCGTATTCGCCGGGAAGCGGAGGCCGCGGCGCATGTGCCTGTGGCCCAGCGTCCCGATCATCTGCCCGAAGCCTTGATGGTGATTCGCGAGACGCTGCGGCGTCACACGCCCCTGAAGGTCCTGCCGCGGGTGACCAATGAGGATCTGGAATTCCAGGGCTTTCTTTTACCCAAGGACACGCATGTCGCCGTCTTTCCCTCCTTCACGCATCGCATGAAGGAATACTGGACGGATCCCGATCGCTTCGATCCTCTGCGCTTTGGTGATGCAAGGGCCGAACATAAAAAGCATCCCTTTGCCTATGCGCCCTTCGGGGGCGGCATGCACAGCTGCCTCGGTCAGTTCTTTGCTGAAAAATTCCTTTCCGTCATCATTGGCAAGATCAGCATGCGATGTTCCTGGCGAATTCCGGATATCGAACTGGTGCGCTTCCAGCAGGTGCCTATTCATATACCCCGGACCCTTCCGGTAGAGCTTGAGGCAAACCTCTGAAAACACTGCCCCTCGCCACGAGCATACGGATCCCATTCGTATGCTCGAAAAATCCTTACTTCGCCCAATTATTGACCGCAAACCGCTGTTTTCAAAAATAATTCCAATTAAGATTCAAGTGCGCGCAAATAATGCCGTTAAGTGAAATGTGCAGGGCATGCGATCCAACCCCTGCAAGGAATCATGGAAGCGCACCGATAGAGGAGATGAGCGATGAAGACGATCACGAAGTCCGCACATTCCGGCCTTTTGCTTGTCACCATGGGAGCGCATGCGACCGCTCCCTTTGGCCGTCGGACGCGCTCCACGGAAGTCGGCAATCCTTCTTAATTTGAGGCGTGCATGGTCCAGAAGGACAAATCGAAGAAGACTGGGACGGTCCAGGACCGCTTCGATACCGCACGCGCGCAGATTGATGTCACGCAGTTCACCTCCTATCGTGAGTTTCTGAAGAATCTCTACGATCGGATCAAGACCGGGCGCAAATCCTATTCCTACATTCGCTTTGCCACCGACCTTGGACTTTCCGCCAGCAATGCCCTTTGGCTTGTCCTGACCATGCGGCGCGATCTGAGTGAAGCTTCGGCTCAAAAGATTGCCAGCGCCTTGGAAATGCCCCATGAATCCCGCAAGTATTTCATGCTGCTCGTTCGCCATAACAATGCGCGTGATCCGGGCCAGCGTGAAGCCTGCATGAAAGAACTCGTCACCCTGAAATCCCAGCACTTTATGGAAAGCGGCGCCGATGAGAACACGCTGGAATTTTTCCAGGAGTGGTATCATCCCGTCCTGCGGGAGATGGTGGCATTGGATGATTTCCAAGCCGATCCCGACTGGATCAATGAGCGGCTGTTCCTGCGCCTTCTGCCGAAGCAGATCGAGCGCAGCCTCGCGCTATTGCAGGAATTGAAACTGATTCGCTTTGATGAAAACCGCCAGCGTTATGTGTCCACCGGCGAGCAGATCTTCCCGAGCCGGACCGTCGGCCCACTGGCGGCCGTGCGCTTTCATCAAAAAGCCTGTGAAAATGCCCGCGAAAGCGTGACGGCGGTTCCCTCGCATCGTCGTGACCTTAACGTCATGACGCTGTCGATTTCCGATGAGGCCGCGCAAAAACTCAAAGCGATTTTTCATAAGGCTTGTGAAGAGGCCATGGCGATGGAAAGCCAGCCTCAGCCACGCACCGAGGTTTATCAAATCAACGTGCAGCTCTTTGCCCTGACCCGCAAAGCGCCCGGCACGAAAAATGATACATGAGGGACTGCACGCTATGCCTAGGCTAAAAACATTCAGAATGTCCTGGTTGCGACCAGCCCTGTCGGGTGTGGTCGCCTCCTGCATTGTGCTCGGCAGTCCATCCTGCGGCTCATGGAGTGGCAATCCACCCAGCAGCAAGGTCCAGACGGGAACAATCGCGCCACCCGAAAAGCAGGGTACGGTTGAAATCGTCCTGCAGGGCAGCGGCGCGAGCCTAAGGCTCTTGGATAAATCCCTGGCCGTCACGGATAAAAACGGCAAGCCTGCTGGTCAGGTCACGCTCAGCTCGGCCCGGATCGTGCTGAGTGATATCGTCGTCCGAAGTGATCGCAGTGATGCGACGGCAAGGCCAAGCCTCGCCGGGCCCTTTGTCCTGGATCTGATGAACAATAGCATGTCGCCCCAGCCTGATAAGCTGACTCTTCCCGAGGGGACTTATAAGGATATCGCCCTGAACCTTTACCAAAAGGCGGGCGGCAGTGTGCAGCTGATCGGTACCTATGTGAACGCCACGCAGAAGACGTCCACCTTGAAGATAACTCTGGATGCGGCGGACCAGCTCTCGCTTATGAATGACAGCAGCCTGATCCAGGTGAGTTCGGGAACGAATCAGCAGATTGCGGTGACGTTCAAACTCGATCAATGGTTTAATTTTACCGGCAAGGATGCGGATCTTTCCAATGCCACGGGCCAGGATATAATCATAGAAGGCGGCATGACCGGCGAAACCCGGAAGCTGCGTGATGCATTCCTGGGCAATGTGAAGGCGGCCGCCAGCTTTGATAAATTCACGGCGGCACCTGCGGCGGGCAAGGAAGAGAAGAAGAAGACTGGCGACAGCCACGAGGAAGGTGATGGCGACAGCGACGGCAACGGAGGCCGTTGATTCCGAGGACAGGCATGACCACTGGATTGAATGACTTTTTAAAACATATCAAGAGCAATCCGCAGAACGATGTTCTCGTGGATCGCTTTGCTTCGCTGGTTATGGAACTCGATGCCAAGGCGCGGCAGCCTTATTTTGAAAAGCTCTTTGAAACTTTGGAAGACCCGAATCCCCACGGAGCTTTGCGCGCTGCTTACTTCAACCTTCAAACGGCCCGGGCTCATGGGTCCGGTACGGCTCTTGAAATTGATGCGCTGCAGTGGATCGAACGCGCGTTCATCAAACTCGGGAAAAGCGAGAACGCCGCCCTGGTCCGCGAGGAGCTTGGTCGTTTGAAGAAAGCGCCGGCACCGCCCGTTACCGATCGGCGCCGGAAAAAGCCGGTATCGGAGGCGAAACCGAAGGCGTCAGAGCCGAAGGAGCCAAACCCGAAAGCTCCGCTACCCAATGCTGCGGAGCAGCGGTTCACGACCCAGCGGATGGATTTCATCGCGAACCTTTATGAAAGTTTTGCGAAGCAGCTGCTGGAAGCCTTGAATAAAGAGCTGGCGACTTTCAAGGGCACGCCCCATTCCGAAGCTGCGGCGGCGCATATTATCAGGGCCTTTCGCCAGGTCTATGCCGAGATGCGGTCGACCCTTAGAAACGCGGTGGCAGTCTTTGGGCATAATCCCCTGCTGGTGGATGATAAGGATCTCTTCCGGGACGAATTGATCCAGGTCTTCTTAAGGTCAACTCTGCTGGCCCGCACCAAAGATCGCATGGCGGCGCAGCGGGCGCGACTGATCGCTTCGCTTCTGACGGCATGGTTCGACCAGCAGCAGAACATGCCGGAGGGCATCCTGCCGCCTGATCAGGAACGGGTTCAGAATAAGCTGCTGGAGATTGCTGTGAGCGCTGTGCTCCGTTTTGAGGACTGATGTTGCCCAGGGCTGTGAGCCCTGAGGACTGAATTTCACCCCGGGCCGCTTGCTTTTTACGGAAACCCCGTATACCCTGGGACTGTTCACTTATAACCCCCTTATGAAGGAGAGAAATTATGGATGTCATCACTTTCAAAAAGGGAAAGCTCTGCTAAGTCGGTATCCATACCGGACCTCCTGACCCTTGCGTCTTTCCCTTCCAAAAAAACCTCGTGGAATTTTTGCGTCTCATCCTTTGGGAAAGGCTACTGCATTGACATTTTTAAAATTTCCAGGCTTTGATGCCTCTTTCTATGCGTCCGTACTATCAAACATGACCAGCGATCGTCAGCTGGCGCGCGTCATCGAACAGCAAAAAGGCCTTTATAAGGTCGCCGGCGAGTCCCAGGACTGGTGGGCGGAACCGAGCGGCCGTCTTCTGTTCGAAGCCCGCGGAGCCGAGGACCTGCCTGTGGTCGGGGACTGGGTTCAGGTGAGCCTCGGTGGCCCCAGCGATCGCCTGCAGATCCTGGCCGTTTTACCCCGCAAAACCCTGATTGCGCGCCGGGCGATCGGCGAAGGTCACGAGGCCCAGCTGCTGGCGGCCAACGTCGATCACATCTTCGTCGTGAGTTCCTTGAATTATGATCTGAATCCGAAAAGACTGGACCGCTACCGTGCTCTGGTTCGGCAATCAGGAGCCGCCGGCACGCTGCTTCTCACCAAAGCCGACCTGATCGACGACGCGGCGATTCCCGCGTTGGTGGCCGAGGTCGAACACAGTTTTCCGGTGCTGATCGTCAGCGGCATCTCAGGCGTCGGCCTTGATGCTCTGCGCGAAAAATTAACGCCGGGTTCCACGGCTGTCTTCATCGGTTCATCCGGTGTGGGGAAATCCACTCTTCTGAATGCCCTCCTCGGTGAAGAAAGACAGGACACCGGCGGCATTCGCGAAAGCGACAGCCGCGGTCGTCACACCACCAGCAGCCGCAGTTTGATTCCCCTGCCGTCCGGTGCTTTTTTAATTGATACGCCGGGCATTCGTGAACTCGGTCTTTGGAATCTGGACGAAGAAACCCTGCAGGAGAGTTTTCAGGAACTCGGTGGCTTTGAAGGCCGTTGCCGTTATCGCGACTGCCAGCACGAAAGCGAGCCCGGCTGCGCGGTGCAGGAAGCCGTGCAAAAAGGCGAGCTGGCCCCGGAACGTCTGAACAGCTTTCGCAAACTGCAAAAGGAGCAGGCTTTTTACGAAAGACGCCAGGACAAGCGTAAAATGATCGAAGAAAAAAATCGTTGGAAAGCGATTCATAAAGCGGCACGTCGCGAACGCAAAAATCGCGGTGACGACTAGCCTCGCCACAGCGGCCGGTTGCTTTCAAAGACCGGCCCTGCCTCCCCTTCCCGCCCTTGCATATTTTTGGTGATTTCTTTTCGCCAGGATCCATTCCACATTTCTCTTTTACTCCCGGCCTTGTAAAGGAACACACCATGAAGTTGAAGCTTTCAGTCAATGGCAGTGATAAGGAGACGGATCTTGATCCGGACATGCCCCTGCTCTGGGTTTTACGCGATGTTATGGGCCTGACCGGCACAAAGTTCGGATGCGGCAAGGCCCTTTGCGGAGCCTGCACCGTGCATCTGGATGGTGCTGCCGTGCGTTCCTGCGTCACACCCATTCGCGCCGCAGACGGACGCAAGATTACGACCATCGAGGGTCTTTCCGCCGATGGCACGCATCCTCTTCAGAAGGCCTGGGTGACCTTCGGCGTTCCCCAGTGCGGCTTCTGTCAGACGGGCCAGATCATGACGGCGGCGGCTCTTTTAAAGGAGAAGGGCAAACCCACGGACAAGGAGATTGCCGAGGCCATGTCGGGAAATCTTTGCCGCTGTGGAACCTATACGCGCATCCGGGATGCAATCAAAAAAGTGGCTCAGGAATCCAAAGCCTAATGGGGATGAGTGATGCAAAAAATTTTAAGCAATCGGCGGGTGTTTTTGGAAGGCCTGGGCCTCTCCGCTGCGGGTCTTTACTTTGGTGTTTACGCCTATGCGGATCAACCCACCAATGAGCCCGCAGGTGATACCGATCCCAAACCGAAGACGAGTTCGCCCGCTGTGGAACAAAGCAGCGTCGGACTCAATCCGAATGTTTTCGTCCATATCGCGCCGGATGGTTGGGTGACCATAGTCTGTCACCGTTCTGAAATGGGTCAGGGTATTCGAAGTTCCCTGCCGGTGCTCCTGGCCGATGAATTGGGCGCGAGCATGCAGCGCGTGAAGATAGTTCAGGCGGATGGTGACAAGGCCTATGGGGATCAGAACACCGATGGCTCGAACAGCGTGCGCGGCATTTATGAAGATATGCGCATGGCCGCCGCCACGGCCCGTACGATGCTGCTCGCAGCGGCGGCCGCGCGTTGGAAAGTTCCTGTCGATCAATGCACGGCCATGGATCATCAGGTGATTCACAAAGGCGGAAAAAAAACTTTGGGCTTCGGTGATCTTGCGGTCGAAGCGGGCCGCATGAAGGTTCCGCAGCCGGCCGAGGTCAAGCTGCGGCCTTTTCAAGAACTCAAAAACGTGGGCAAGGATCTGCCGCTGCTCGATGGTCCGGCCTATGTCACAGGCAAGGCGGTTTTCGGTGCGGATCTGCGTGTGCCCAATATGCTGATCGCTGTGATTGCAAGGCCGCCAGTGGTTGGAGCCAAAGCCACCCAATTCGATGCCAAGACCGCCAAGGCCATCCCCGGCGTTAAGCAGGTGATCGAGCTGCCGGCACCGACCCCGCCTTATATGTTTAAACCCTGGGGTGGTGTGGCTGTGCTCGCCGAGAATACCTGGGCGGCGATGAAGGGTCGCGATGCGCTGGCGATCAGCTGGGAGATGGGACCGAACGGGTCTTATAATACAGCGGAGTATCGCAAGACGCTGGAGGCTTCGGCGAAAAAAGGCGGCACGCCCCTGCGCAAGATCGGGAATGTCGAGGCCGCTTTAAAAGAAGCGGCGCGCACGGTGGAAGCTGAATACTATGTGCCGCATCTTCCGCATGTGTCGATGGAGGTTCCGGCCGCGCTCGCTCATTTTCGCAAGGACAAGGGCGGATTCTGCGAAGTCTGGGCCCCGACGCAGAACCCGCAGGCCGCTCGCACGGAAGTGGCCCGGGTTTTGGGCTTGAATGAAGCGCAGGTGGCTGTGCACGTGACGCTGCTCGGTGGTGGGTTTGGTCGTAAATCCAAGGCCGATTTCGTATCCGAGGCCGCGTTTCTTTCCCGTGAGTCCGGTGTTCCGGTCCGCGTGCAATTCACCCGCGAAGACGACATTCACAACGATTATCTGAATACGGTGAGCGCCCAGTATCTGACGGCGGGTTTGGATAAAGATGGCAAGGTGATGGCCTGGCGGCATCGCACTGCTTTTCCGCCGATCGGATCGCTTTTCAATCCGAATACGAAGAGGCCCGGAGCTGGTGATCTGCAGCAGGGTGTGCTGGATGTGCCGCTGGCGATTCCGCATATCACAGCCGAGGCCTGCGAGGCGGAAGCGCATGTGCGCACAGGCTGGCTCCGTTCGGTTTATAATATTTTCCATGCGTTTGCGATCAATTCGTTCCTTGATGAAATCGCGCATGCGCGGCAGAAGGATCCGCGCGACAATCTCCTCGAAATCTTTGGTCCGCCCCGAACTCTGCCTCTGAAAGAATTAGGGGTTGAACAACTGCAAAACTATGGGGCATCTTTGGAGAAGCATCCTGTCGATGCGGGGCGCCTGCGTGATGTCGTGGAGAGGGTCACCAAAAATGCCAACTGGGCCAATCGTAAGAAACTCAAGAATCGCGCCCTGGGATTGGCCGCCCATCGCAGTTTTCTGAGCTATGTCGCAATTGTTGCATCGGTGACGAAAAACGCCAGTGGCAACCTTTGGGTGGACGAGGCGTGGATGGTGGTCGATGCGGGAACGGTGATCAATACGGATCGCGTGCGGGCTCAGATGGAAGGGTCTTTGATCAATGGCATGAGCCAGGTTCTGTTCGGAGGGGTGACGCACAAAAACGGCGCCGTGGAGCAGAATAATTTCGATGGTGTGCGCATAGTGCGTATGGGCGAAGAGCCGACCAGGATCCATGTCGAGATTGTAGCTTCCCAGCATGCGCCTGGCGGGATTGGTGAGCCTGGAGTGCCGCCTGTCGCCCCGGCCATTACCAACGCGATCTTCGCGCTGACGGGCAAGCGGATTCGCGAGTTCGGCGTTGTGAATCAGCAGTGGACTTGACGCAGAAAACGCCTAACACAAGAAAACGGAGTTTTTATGAACGAGGACCAGGAAACGGAGAAACTCTCAAGAAAAGAATACGCCAAGAAACTCCGTCGTGAAGCTTATCAAAGAGCGAAGGAATACAAAAAAAATGATCCGCGGGAGATCGCCCGCAAGGAAAAGGCCAAGGAGCAAAGGCGCGAGGCCTATCAGAAGGCCAAGGAACGAAACAAGGCCGCAAAGAAGGAGAAGGATAAGAAAACCAAGCTGGATCTGAAGGAGCAGCTGGTGGTGGCCTCGGAGTTGGACGAAAGACCTCTGGCTCCGGTTATTTCGCTGGATAGCGTCCGGCAAAAGGCAGCGGGGAGGAAGACGAGGCCGCGGGATCTTTGAGATGACGGCCTTCGGATCGGCCGGGCCGCTGATCCCGCAGGCTGCCGCCGATCAAATCCCTTAACGGAACTTGACAGCGAATGTGCCCTCTGTCGTGCGATCGCTCATGCTCACCCAAACTTTGATATCCAGTCGATCGACAAGGCTGATCACTTCTCTGACTTCGGCACTGTTCAAAGGAAACGCGAACGCATAGCCCTGGCTGCAGGCCAGGGCCCCATCGGCAAAGGGCCCGGCGTTGGCGCTGGCCGTCCATTTCGGAGCTGCGGCACCGGCGCTGATATTCCGGCAAAGAAAGCGATAGCTCGCGGTACAGCCGATATCATTCATCCGGCCCAAAGGACCTGAGGTCAAACCGGAAAAATTCTGATGACTGATTTTTCCATTGGCCGGAACGAACTCGATGCAATCTTCCTCTTCATTCAAACTGTTCGGCTCACCGCCGAGCCAGTACGCGATATTTTGCACGAGGCTGAACGTGGAGCTGACAGTGGTGTTCAAAGTCACCGACAAAAGTCCGGGCACATTCAACACCACCTGAACCTGGCTGAGGCCCATGGTCGCAACGTTCTCCTGAACCGTCCATTTCAAAGCCAGAAGATCCTGGGTCACAAGCGTTAGAGGACTGCGATTCCCCTGCGCGTCCACCTTATAAAAAGCGGCGCTGGCGATCGGAACCGAGACTTCCTTCAGCGGTGCGATTTCACAGTCCATGCGATAATTCTCGCTGCCCTGCATCTGACCGTTCTGATAACGGCAGGTCAGGTACGCGCCACCAATCGGCACGGGCTCTGCGGCTGTTTTATTGTTGTTTTCACCTTCATCGAAATCAGGTTCCATCTCAGGAACAGGAGCGGGTGCAGCAGCTTCAGGGGCTCGGGGTTGTTCTTCAGAGACGGGAGCCAGGGGTTCCGGATTCGGGATCTCGGCGCTGGGACCAGGTTCAGCTGTCTGGATATCGGCCGTTCGATAGGCTTCGCCTGAAACCGTTCGTCCCTTGTCAACCTTATGCCCAGGACTGCATGAACTGATCAGAGCCAGGGTCATCGCAAAAGACATGATTCGCATAAGCATGCGACCCTCTCCTCAATGTGTGCCACTGAATATCTTATCGGCGCATGCGGACGCGAACCCCAGAAACTTCCTTTTTTACCAGAATACCGGGAACTTGCAGACTCAGTAATTTTGTGGAATTTTATCTGCGAAAAAAGGTTTTCCCAGGGGAGTCGAACCGTGTATTCATTGTCCTTCGTAAGGTCGCTCATAGTCTTCATCCACGTTATTCAGCACCGTGTTGTTGGGTTCACCGCCGAGCCAATAGCTGGCGACGCGGGTTAAAGTCAGCGGAGCTGCGATCGTGGTATTCAACGTCACCGAAAGAGCACCGAGTTCGCTAAGGACGAGGGCGTGGGCGGAACGTCCGACACGGAAATCGCCGTCGCGGCATTCGCTTCCGTCACCGAAACAGACGACTGGTCCCTAAGGCACAAGGCTGGAATACTTAGGTACGCTCCGTCATGTTCCCTTCTTTTGAATGTCAATCCAAAAGGCTATACTCTGCGCATGACCGCAGGCCCTGGAGCATGGGTCGTCCGCACGATAAGGGTGAGATTCATGAACATGACGAGGCGTAAGATTCTTTGGGCGCTGCCGATTCTGATTATCGGCGGGATTTTGCTGTACGTTCTGCAGAAGGCCATTCGCGGCCCTCTCGTGCCCGCTGTCGCGGCTCAGCGTGGAGCCGTCGTGCAGAAAGTTGTAGCGTCAGGTCAAATTATTCCCAGGACACGTGTGAATTTGACTTCGCAGGTCATGGGGACTGTGGACGAGGTCCTTGTGCAGGAAGGCGATGCTGTGCAGGCAGGCCAGGTCCTGGTGCAGATTGCCAGCGCGGAAGCCACGGCTCAGGTGGAACAGGCCCAGGCCGCCTATGAACTTGCGCAGGCCAAGGCCGATCAGTTCCAGGGCGTGAGTGCGCGGCTGACCCGGGAAACCCTGCGGCAGGCGGAAGTGAAACTGCGGCAGGCGCGGCTCGATGTGAAACGGGAAGAGGAACTTTCACGCGCCAATGCCTCGACGCAGGAAGCTTTGGATCAGGCGCGCAGCGCCCTGCAGCTGGCAGAGAGCAGTTATCAATCGGCCATGGCTCAGGTCAAAGCCACCGCTCCGCAAGGGAGTGATTCCCGCATGGCGCTTGCGGCTGTCGAGCAAAGTCATGGGGCTCTGGCCGCAGCGGAGGCGAGGCTCGCTCAATTTCGCATCACAGCGCCGATCGCGGCCCGGGTCATTCAACGCCGGATCGAACCCGGTGATGGTGTGCAGCCGGGAACAGCGCTCCTGGTGCTGGGTTCCGTGGATGCACCGCGGGCCCAGGTTCAGGTCGATGAAAAATACTTATCTCTTCTGCGCGATGGACTCGCGGCGCGTGTCACGGCAGATGCCTATCCGGGTCGATCCTTTGACGCCAAGGTCGAACGCATCGCGCCTTCCGTGAATCAGGAGCGGGGTTCCATCGAAGTGCAGCTGATTATTGCCGAGGCGCCGCCTTTTCTGCGTTTTGATATGAGCGCCTCGGTGGAAATTATCACCAACAGTGCGGAAGGCGCTTTGCTTCTGCCTATCGAAGCTGTGCAGGCTGCTGCGACCGAAGAGCCTTTTCTTTATGTGGTCGAGCAGGGCAAGGTTGCGAAGCGTCCGGTCGCCTTGGGTTTGCGTGGGGATACCGTGGTGGAAATCGCGAGCGGCGTGAAACCCGATGACCTTGTCCTTCTGCCCACCGAAGCTTTAAAACCAGGGGCCCGCGTGCGGCCTGACGTGAAAGGAGGGCAAGGTGCCCTTTGAAATATTCATAGCCCTGCGCTATCTGCGTGAGGCCAGGTTTCAAACTTTTCTGATTCTGGCAGCCGTCTCGGTGGGGGTCGGCGTTGTCGTTTTTCTATCCGCCCTTATCAACGGACTGCAGGAAAACCTTCTGGCCACAACTTTGGGTTCCCAGCCGCATGTGATCATCACCCGCGTCGAGGCCCCGCCGCGGGTTCTTCCCGATCCGCAGCGCGTGGTGGCCGCTTTGGTGGAACAGCCTCCTGCCCGGGAATTGATTCTGCACGACTGGACCAATGTGCAGCGTGATGTGCGGAGCGTACCGGGCGTGGTCGCGGTATCTGCGGTCGCAAGCGGTCCTGGTCTGGCTGCGCGCGGCGCGGCTTCGAAGACGATCGCGATTCGCGGGATTATTCCTGAAGATTATGATCAGATCGTGAAGATCAGCAGCAAGCTGAAAGCCGGGCGCTTTACCCTGTCCGGTGATCAGGTGCTGATCGGTGTGGAGCTGGCTCGCGACCTGGGCATCGGTGTCGGCGAGAAGTTTCGCATTGAAACATCCAGCAGCCAGGCGGCCACGTTTTCGATTGCCGGGATTTTTGATCTTGGCAATAAGGATGTGAATCGACGCTGGGTGCTCACGAGTCTCAGGGTCGGGCAGACGCTTTTGGATATGCCGGGCGGCGTCACCTCCCTTGAAGTCAGGACCGATGATGTGTTCGCCGCGGACGAGATCGCCGGCATGATCGCCGCGCGCACGGGCCTGCAGTCGGACAGCTGGATCAAGCTGAATAAGCAGCTGATGACAGGTTTGAAGTCGCAGAGCAGCTCCCGGTATATCATCGAATTCTTTGTGGTGATAGCCGTGGCTTTGGGCATCGCCAGCGTGCTGCTCGTCGCCGTCGTGCAGAAATCCAAGGAGATTGGCATCATGCGGGCGTTTGGAACGAGCGATCGGCAGGTGATCGGGGTATTTCTTTTGCAGGGTGCGATCCTCGGGACGCTTGGTTCCTTCGGAGGTTCCCTGTTAGGGGCCGTCCTGGCCTTTGGTTTTCGGAGCCTTGCGAAAAATCCGGATGGGGCTCCCACATTTCCGGTGGCGGTCACGGTGGGGCTTTTGGCCTCGACCGCACTGATTGCGATAAGCGTGGGCATTGCCTCGGCAGCCTTCCCTGCCTGGCGTGCGACGCAGCTTGATCCTGCGACGGTGATTCGCTATGGGTGATCTCCTGCTTGATCTTCAGGGTATTTATAAGGATTTTGGCCCGCAGGCTCCGGTGCTGCATGATATTCATCTGCAGCTGAAGCAAGGGTCCTTCTCGGCGATCATCGGACCTTCGGGATCGGGGAAGAGCACGCTGCTCAATATCATCGGGCTGCTCGATAAACCGAGTTCGGGCGGCTTTTACTTTCTGGGCGAGGATGTCGTTCAGCTTCCTCCAGCGGAGTTGACCCGTTTTCGCGGGCAGAAGATCGGATTTATTTTTCAGTTCCATCATCTCCTGCCAGCCTTCACGGCGATTGAAAACGTGATGCTGCCTTTGATCGCGCATGCCGGTCGCATCCGTCCCGGCATGCGGGAGCAGGCGCTGGATATTCTGAAGGCCGTGGGCATGGCGGAGAAGGCGGACAATAAAGCCACCGAACTATCGGGGGGCCAGCAGCAGCGCGTGGCGATCGCGCGGGCCCTCGTGACTAACCCTCCTTTGGTTTTAGCGGACGAGCCCACGGGGAATTTGGATACGAAAAATGCGGATGAGATCTTTGCGCTTTTGCGGCGCTTGAATGAAAGCAAGGGCATCGCGCTTCTGGTCGTAACGCATGACCCGCGGCTGGCGCAGCGCTGTGATCGGATTATTGAAGTGGTCGATGGGCGTGTTTTACCGGAAAAACCGCGGCCCAAGGGGTAACGAGCCGCAGGTTTTTACGGACTGACTTTTTTCAACCAGGGAGTAAATATGGGTCTTGGAACAAACCGCATGGAGGCCTTTAGTGATGGTGTGATTGCCATTATCATCACGATTATGGTGCTGGAAATCAAGGTGCCCCATGGTGTGGATTTTGCGACTCTGCAACCATTGATCCCCGTGTTTTTCAGCTATGTCTTAAGCTTTGTCTACATCGGCATCTACTGGAACAACCATCACCATCTTCTGCATACCGTGAAGTCGGTCACCGCCCCGATACTCTGGACCAACCTGCACCTGCTCTTTTGGTTATCACTCGTACCCTTTTCCACCGGATGGATGGGTGAAAATCACTTTGAAGCCGTGCCTGTCTTTCTCTATGGCCTCACTCTCTTTGCTACCGCGCTCGCCTATTGGATCCTGCAGAATACCATCATTCGGTCACAGGGCCAGCATTCGATCCTGAAAAAGGCCGTGGGTCGGGACCTGAAGGGCATGGCCTCGCTTATTTTGTATGCATCCGCCATCGGACTCGCCTTCGTCGATACCTGGATCTCGCTGGCCATCTATGTGGGGGTCGCCTTGTTATGGCTCATTCCCGACCGGCGGATTGAGAAGATCTTTGGCAGCGCCTCGGCGTGAGCCCATGTTGACTCTTTCTGTGATCCTCGTTTTCCGAAATTGCGGGTTCGTGTATAATAAGGGAGCCGCAACACACGCGATAGCCCCATACACGATGGAAAGATCATGGCGATTGATAATCTTCCGCCCAAGTTCTTGATTATTGATTCCGACCGCACCGTACTCGGTCCCCTTATTGAGCCTTTTGCCAAGCTGAAGGTTGAAATCTTCGCCGCCCATGATCTACAGACGGCAATGTATCGCTTCAACAAGCAGTTCTTTAAAGTTGTGCTGGTGGAGCAACAATTCCCCGAGCTGGACGGTGTCTCCATCATCCAGCGCCTCCGTCAGCATTCGATACGGGAAAAGGCTCTGGCGTCCTATATTCTGACCACGAACAACAGCGGTTTGAGCAAGGAAAACCTGAGCCTTTTGGATGAGTTGGGCCAGATCCAAACCGTGAGCAAGCCCCTGGCCTGGGGGCCCTTGACGTCCATCGTCCAGAAAGCCTGGCGGAACGCGGTGAAGCGGGAGCTGATCGACAAGATGCGGACGGATATCATGAACGAGATGAACGGGGAATTCGACTTCACGCGGCTGAACCAAAAACTGGAAGATTTGAAAACAGCCCTTGAGGATGAATACCTGGTTCTGAAGATGGAACTTTATGAACGAAGCGAGCATTATCGGGAAGCTTTGCAGTTCATCCAGGGTATAGAGCCCGGTAAAATGGATTCTTTGAAACGCTTGAATCTGATGGGCAAGTTCTATTTGAAGTTGGGTCGCCTGGAGGATGCGCAAAAAGCCTTCGAGGAAGCCGACAACCTTGCGCCGAAAAACCTGGAACGCGTGACCCAGATGGTTGATCTCTACTTAAAAATGCAGATTCCCGAGCAGGCCATCGAAAAGCAGAAAGAGATCATCGACTTCAACCCTGACCGCCCTGAAATCAAATTTGATCTTTTCAAACAGCTCGAAAATCATGGGTTTGGCGAGCAGGCCGCCGCTTTCTGCCGGGACACCACGGGGCCTCAGGAAGTCGTCACCTACTTTAACAATAAAGGTGTGGTGCTGGCCCAGACGGATCATGTACCTGAAGCCATCTCAGAATATGGGCGCGCCCTTAACTATTATCCCAAGCATAAGAGCGTGCATGCCATACATTTCAATATGGCTCTGGCCATCCTGAAAACCAAAAATCCCAAGGGTGTTGCTCAGGCCATCAAGCACCTGGAAACCGCCCTTGAACTTCATCCCGATTATGAAAAAGCCAGGCAGATGCTCGACAAACTTCGAAAAACCCAGCGTTCGGCCTGAAGAAGCTGGATTATAAGCAAGCAGAGTCGTCATCGACCGTGCGAGCCCATGCGACTGGCCGCCTATAATAGCCTGTTATAACTGAATACTTTGAATATTGAAAGGCTTCGCATTCCGCTCTTCCTTTTTCGCCGAAATATCCAAAAAAAGCCTCAGATGCAAAGCATTTGCGACCGAAATTGGGTAAGCAAGAGAGAAGGAAGGCTCGTGAAACTTTACCGCTTCGGCATAATTTTTCTCGCTCTGATAGGGGGCTGGGCTGGGGCCCAGATACCTGATGAGGAGGAGGCGATGCTGCGTGCGGGAGAAGGCATGTTCGCCAAACTTTTTGTGGGCGACAATCCTTATGGTGGCGCGCGCCCACCCCTGGGAACCGTGAGCGAGCAGATGCGGGCGATCCGCAATGATCGACTGCAGACAGATGAGCATCGGTACTGGTCTACAAGTTTTCTGGCTCGGGAACTTTGGAATGATGGACTGACCGACGAGCTGGCCGTGGAATGCCGTTCGGTTCCGCCTCGGCGCGGTGATTTCAGCTATAAATCCCTGTGCATCCTCATCGGGTCAGAACCGCTGGCGAACAAGATCGCGGCCGTGGAAACTCTGGCGGAAAACGCCCACCGGAAGCTGGCCGGACAGGTCCTTCCCATGAACGTCATGAGCACGCTCGGCGATTATCTGACATTCAACGGTCGGCCTGTGGAAGCGCTGCGCATTTATAAGCGTGCGTTTGAACTCTGCCCCGAAGATAACAAAACGGCCCTGGTCCTGGCTAAAAGCAACCTCGCGCTGGCCTATCTGAATCCTCTGTTCCCGATGGAGGTCCAGAAAATGGGACTGAAGTACTATGACGAGGTGCTTGTCTATCACAAAGAGAATGAGAAGGAAGCCTGGCAGAATCAAAACCTCGGCTGGACCAGTTACAACAAGGGTATCGCGCTCCTTTTCAACTTCCGCGCCTATGAGGATGCACTCGCGGCATTCAAGGCCGCCGAGGGCATCCATCTTCTCGAAATTGATAACGCGATCTTTCAGGCCTATACCCTGGTGCATCTCAAGCGCCACGATGAAGCGCGCGCAATCCTGAAAAGAACCGATACGAAGGACGTCATTGATCCCAAGCGCCGTCAGTTCCTGAGCTGCTATAAGGAACTGAGCTATCGACTTATGGGCGACGGCAATCCCATTCCGCACTGCCTGCAGCTGGAGAATCCCCAGCACGACGTCCTTCTGGATCTGACCGCCCACATCATGACGAGCCACCTGTCCGCTGACGAAGAAAATGCGATGTGGCGCAAGTTTTACCTCTACTTCGATCAGAAAATCAAACCCGACATCCAGGAGTATCTTGCAGCGGCGACCGATCAAGCGGAACTGGCCCGCATGAAGGCGAATGAGAAGATGAGGGACCTGGAACTCCAGAACCTGGAACTCTATAAGCAATCCACGGCGATGGCTACGGTCGTTGCTCTTTTGCTGCTGGCCATGGCCTTGGTGCTCTATCGCTTCTGGCGAGTGCAGCGTGGGAATGCGCGGCAGACAGCGGAAGAAAAACAGCATCTGCAGGGCATCCTCGATGGTATTGAAGAGGGTCTCGTAACGATTGGCCCGGGGCTTATAATGAAACCGGAACGATCGTCACACCTGGATGCCATCGTCGGCCATCGGGAACTCGCGTCCCGGCCCTTGCAGGAGCTATTGGAACTGACTGATCTTTCGGCTGCCGAACGCGCGCATACGGCCGCCTGCGTGGAAGCCGCGCTGGGGGAATCGGTGCTGACCTTTGAGTTGAATCACCCGCACCTGCCTCATGAGTGGCGGATTCAGCAGCGAACCATAGCATGCTTCTGGCAGCCGATCTTTCGGCACGAAGTGAATAGCGGTGTGATCCTGGTCATGCGGGATGTGACGGAAGTCAGAGAACGCGAGCGGCTGCGAAGCTCAGCCCTCGCGGCTTCGGATCGCATTCTGGAGTTGAGTCAGGAAATTTTCCGCGCCCACCCCAAGGCCGTGCAGGTCTTCCTTTCCCAACTTGGTGAGCAGCTGCTCGAATTGGAGCGGCTCATGAACCGTGAAGGTGGACGCACCGAAGCGCTGCGACTCGCGCATACCATGAAAGGCAGCGCTCGCACACTGGGGCTGGCGAAGCTCCAGGAAGCGACGCATGGTTTTGAAAGCAGTCTCGTATCCGGTACGGGAGGTCGGGCGTTGACGGAACTTCAGACCCTGCGCGATGTGACGAGCGCGTATCAAACAGCCATGGGACGCCTTTTCCAGGGTTCAGGACATGAAATGAACAGCGTCTGGGAGCTGATCGGACTTTTGAAGCGTCCGCTGGAAGAACGTCTGAGTCGGGCCGGGCATGCTTTTCAGGGTTTGCAGTTGCGCGATGCAGCAAGCCTGGACGTGAACGAACTGAAAATGGTTTACGAGATCCTTCTGCATGGACTCAATAATGCGGCCGACCATGGTTTTCTTTTGCCCGCGGCTCACGGTATACCTACGACGGCCGCTCTCTTTGAAGTTGAGCTGACTCATCAGGATGGTTGGAATTGCCTTGTGCTCCGTGACAACGGCGTCGGCATGGATCATGATCGCGTGATGCACAAGGCCAAAGCCCAGGGCTGGCAGCCCCAGCCTGGACAGGACTGGCTGGATTTTCTTTTTGAAGATGGCGTGACCACTGCTGAGCGGCTCAGCACGACCAGCGGGCGCGGCGTGGGTCTGTCGGCGGTGCGAGCTTTTGCAGCCCGGATGCAGGGGCAGGTGCAGCTTCGCAATCGGGCTGATGCCTGCGGGGCCGAGCTGCATGTCCGCTGGCCTGCGCTGATCACCAAAATTAAAAAAGATGCTGCTTGAAAGACTCTGCGCTTTTAATGGCCCAGAGTTCCATAAAGCCGATCCCCGGCATCCCCGAGTCCAGGGACGATATAGCCTTTTTCATTGAGCGCGCTATCAATCGAAGCGGTCACGATCCGAATGTGCGGAAAAGCCTTCTGCACGTTCGCAACGCCTTCAGGGCTCGCGAGCAGAGTCACGAGTTGGATGTTGCGGGCGCCGGCGGCTTCCACTTGTTTTAATGCATGAATCACCGTGTGGCCGGTTGCCAGCATCGGATCCAGAACGAAGACCTGATCTTCGGGAACGATCTTCGGAAGATTCGCGTAGTAGGATTCGGCTTCCAGAGTTTTGGGATTACGAGCCAGCCCCAGATAACCCACCCTTGCTTTCGGCATGCTCGGCAGGATTCCATCCAAAAAACCAAGGCCGGCTCGCAGGACAGAGACCAGGACCAGACCGCTTTTCAGAACAGGCGCTTGTGTCAGCTGCAGCGGCGTTTCAATGGTTTCCTGAACCACGGGCAGATCGCGCGCGGCCTCATAGAAAAGCATGGCCGCCACAGCCGCCATATGCTCACGGAAAGCCCCGCTGTCGGTCGCAACGCGCCGCAACGCAGTCAAGCGATCCTGGACCATCGGGTGCTTCACCACCAAAACCTGACTCATCCCATCCCCTTTCGTTTGGACTTTCCAAAGTAGACAACGGCCAACAGCCCAGGACTTCAAGCAGCGACCCAAGGCCGCAGCGAACGCCTTACAGCAGCAACCCCCTTACAGCAGCGACCCCATCGGCTCCCGCAGCATCACACGCCCCTTGATCTCCTTGAGCAACTCCTCGATAAACGCATCGCGTCCCTCGGTTTTCTGCTCCTGGATTCCATAACGGCGAACAGTCACCTGCTGCTGCTCCACCTCCTTAAGGCCGATGATGAGCTGCACGGGAACCTTGCGAATCGTATGATTCCGGATCTTCTTATTGAAGCTGTTATCCGACTCGTCGATCTCGGCCCGCACCATCTTGCTGTGCAGCTCTTCGACCAGAGCCCGACCGTAGGCATGGCATTCCTCGTTAACGGGAACGACCACGACCTGCACCGGCGCACACCAGGTGGGGAAAGCCCCGCCGTAGTATTCCAGAAGGAAACTAATGAAACGCTCATGAGTGGACAGAGGCGCACGGTGCAGGATGATCGGCATCTGATCATGGCCCTGCTCATCGGTGTAAGCCAGCCCAAAGTTCTGCGGACTCAGAAAGTCCACCTGAATGGTCGAAACCGTTTCTTCGCGACCCATCAGGTTGCGGAATTGGAAGTCGATCTTCGGACCATAGAAAGCCGCCTCGCCTTCACCGCGGTAATACTCCATCCCCGCGTCGATCAAGGCTTTTTCCAGCATCTTCTCGGCCTTGTCCCACATCACGTCCGAGCCTTTGTACTTGCTCTTGTTTTCCATGCTGCGGATCGAAAGGCGGCTGCGGAAGTTATTGGTCAATCCAAAGGTCGTATAGAATTCGCGGTACATCTGGAGGAGTTTGCCGAACTCCTCCTCAAACTGATTCTCCCGCAGATAGATATGCGCATCATTCATGGTCATGCAGCGCACGCGGATCAGACCCGACACTTCACCCGACTGCTCGTAACGGTAGCAGGTGCCGTATTCGGCAAGGCGCAGGGGCAAGTCCCGATAGCTTCTTTTGCGCGCGGCATAGATCAGGTGATGGTGCGGACAGTTCATCGGCTTCAGGTAATACTCGGTCTTCTGCCCTTCATCCTCGATCACCATCGGTGGGAACATCGAATCCTTGTAGGATTCCAAATGCTGGCTGCGGACGTAAAGGTCGCCCTTGGTGATGTGCGGGGTGGCCACGCGGCTGTAGCCGAAACGGAATTCCATATCCATCGCATAGCGCTGGATCTCGTCACGGATCACAGTACCGTTCGGCAACCAAAGGGGCAGGCCCTTGCCGACGATATCTTCATAGTGATAGATATCGAGTTCCTTGCCGAGTTTCTTATGATCGAATTCCTCGGCCAGTTTCCGCCTCTTCAAGAAGTCGTCGAGCTGGGCCTTGTTTTCAAAGGCCAGCGCGTAGATGCGGGTCAGCATCTTTCTTTTTTCGTCGCCGAGCCAGTAGGCACCGGCGATGCGATCGAGTTTGAAGGCATCAGGCGGCAGCTGGCTGGTTTTTTCCACGTGCGGACCTTCGCAGACATCCAGGAAGGGCCCGGTCTTATAGAACGTGAACTTGGTTTCGCCGCGGTCCCGCAGATTCTGCAGGTTTTCCAGCTTATAGGGTTCGGCCCGGTGCTTCTGCAGGAAATCCACCGCACCGGCGTAATCGAATTCAAAGTAGTCGAAGGTCTGCGAAGCGCCGATGATTTTTTTCATCGCCTTCTCGATATCCTTCAGATCGGCCTCGGTAATGGGGTTGCCACCGAAATCGAAATCATAGAAGAAGCCATGTTCCGTCGGAGGACCGAATCCCAGCTGCACATTGGGGAATTTCTGCTGCACCGCCTGGGCCAGAATGTGAGCCAGCGAATGGCGGATGCGATAGAGTTTGGGATTGTCTTGGAGTTCCATCAAAATACCTCACAAAAAGGCGGAGCAAACAGCCGGGATTGACCAGGACATCATTCTTATCATGGAAAATTTTCGGCTGCTATTCTTTTGGCTGTGTCGGGGCCCCGAAAGCCCCGGCGCGCGGCTCAAAAACCAGACAGAATGATCTGGATAATGGCGATTTTGGTGAGCATGGCGATGGGATAAACCGTGGCGTAGGCCATATTCGGCTGGTCATCGCGGGTTTGTTCGAGGGCATAACCTAAAACTGCAGGTTGAGTCTGCGCACCGGCCATGGTCCCGGCCAATTGCGCAAGAGGCATCTTGAATATCAAACCACCGATGACGAAGATCAGACCGGCAAAGGTCATGGTCACGAGAGCCCCGCTCAGCATCATCTGCCACACGCCCCCGCCCTGGGCCAGCGTCGTTCCGAAGGCATGACCGGATCGGATCCCGACCCCGGCAAGAAAGAGAACCATCCCAAGCTGCCGAAGAGTTAGGTTGGCGCTATAAGGGAGCGTCCAGACAAAAGAGCCGGTACGACCGATGCGGCCCAGGATCAGACCGACGATCAAGGGGCCACCCGCAAAGCCGAGTTCGAACGAGCCCCCCGGAAGGGGAATGGGCAGTCGTCCCAGAAGAAGGCCAAGGGCGATCCCGATGCTGAAGGTCACGACATCAATTTCACTCAGCGCCCGATAGGAGTCACCCAGGTACTTCGCGATTTCATCCATGCGCTGGCGCGGGGCGACGACCCGCACGCGATCACCAGGTTCCAGAACGGTATCACGATCCGGAACGAATTCGACATCACCACGCCGTACCCGGGTGATGACCGCACCGAACTTGGAACCGAGATTCAGACTCGCCAGGGGCTTTTCCGTCACGGCGCGTTTCGAAACGAAAATCCGGCGAAAGTCGATGTGACTGCGATCGCGGTCGAGCTGCTCCTCACAGCGCCTTCCTAAAAATTCCACGGCGTGTTCCAGACACGCGCGCTGGCCCACGATGCTGACAAGGTCTCCGGCCTGCAGCTCCGTTTCATCGGTGGCGATCATCACCGCATCATGACGTTTCACACGAGCGAAACTGACCCGCAAAGCCCCTTTTTTCCGCAGCTCATGAATGCGGCCGGCAGCCCTGCCTTCCACCTCGACGACCCAAGATTCCAGCATCGGTTCCGCTTTCGCCTGATGCAGCGGCTGCTGATTCGCCGAACGTCGTCCATACCACTTCGCGGCGAGGAAGACGGCGAAGAGCATGCCGATCACCCCACCCGGATAGGCCAGCGAATAACCGACGACAGGCGCGGCAAGCCCGGCTTCATCAGCGCCACTCGCCTTCAAAGTATCCAGGATAGCCGCCAGAGCCGGGGTATTGGTCAGAGCCCCGGAAAAAATTCCGGCTGCGAACGAACCATTGAATCCGAAGAGACGCGCAAGTCCCATGGTCAATAAACTTGCAAGGACGATCACGCTGAAGACCAGCAGGTTTTCCCGCAAACCCTTCTGCCTAAAGGACGCGAAGAAACCGGGACCACTGCTGATGCCCATCGTGTATACGAACAGCGTGAGTCCGAATGTGTAAACGAATTCCGGGAGTTTCAGGCCTTCATCCCAGGCCCCGAAGCCAAGGCCGACGAAGAGCACCGCGGCAATGCCGAGGCTAAAGCCCAGGACTTTCACGCGGCCCAGGACATGGCCCAGGGCAAGCACAAGGAATAAGAGCAGAATGGGGTTGTCTCGGAGAAGTTGCATGGGAACCTACTTTTGCGTCAATTCACGCAGGTTGAACGAAGTTATGCTACACTCAGATCATCGTCCCTTGAGGGAACAGCCCTTTATTGAGCCAATTCACAGGCCGATGCAAGGGGAAGTCCATTGTGCACATATATTGCAAAGGACGGGTCAGACAGATTTCATTGATGGAGAATGAAGATGCGCACGTTGTTTTTAATTCTGGCGTTGGCTGGAGGCGTTCAACCGGCTGCTGTTCCCACCGAAGCTACGAAAACGTCGAACGAGCCGGCCCCGGCCGCGCGACCGACAATGCAGAAGTACGCGGAAAACGTCGCCATCCTCCTTCAGAATCTGCGGGCCTTCGATAATAATCCGAGCAAGGAGCAAAAACAGAGCGTGACAGAGGCCCTCACCACCCTGAAAGGCCTCTCGCACGACGTGCGCCCGACTCTGGACCTTTACGCGGTCGATCCCGTCATGCGCTATCTTTCGATTGATCTGACCACCCAGTTCACCCGGATCGAGGACGCCTATCGCGCCGGCAACTATCCCTATTCGCGTTATCTGCTCCGGCAGACCACGCAGTACTGCGTCGGCTGTCATGCGGCGTCGTCGATCAAACACTCGGCCGTCGTGATGTTCAAGGAACCATCAGGCACCATGAATGATCTGGAGCGCGCCGAATATTTCAGCGCCACGCGGCGGCATGAGGAGGCGATGATCGCCTATGAAAAATTCCTGGTTGATAAAAAATTCAAAAAGGCCCAGCCGGAACTCTGGGAAAAAGCCGTTCAGAACCTGCTCGCGATCACCATCCGCATTCGTCAGGACGCATCGATCACTCTGGAGATGATCAGCGCGCTTTTGGACGAAGGCGGCTATAGCCCGCAGCAGACCGAAATGCTCCAGGTCTGGCGGCAATCGGCCAAGTCCTGGCAGCGTGAGCCTTTGGACAAGAAAATCAAAGGCAAGGACGCGCTCGATAAAGTGCGGCAGATGATGAGCAAGGGGCAAAAACTGAATGACCGTGGGGCCAATTTTGGTTTTATCGAATACATGCGCGCCGGCTCGCTGCTCAATGAACTCGCCCTGAGCGACATGGCGGATGAGCTGAAGGCCCAGGCTTATCTTCTGACCGGCCAGGCCAGTGAAAACCTGCGTGAGGTCTTTCTTTGGATGCGCCCCGAGGCTTATTACGAAGCCTGCATCCGCATCCGCCCACGCACGCCTGAAGCCAGGGAGTGCAGGAAGCAGTGGGAAAGCTATCAGCAGAAATTTCCGGGCGAGGCATGGGACAAGGATAAGCTGCGTCAGCTTTCAGAAATGGCTCCCTGACATGATCGTGAGCCCTGGAGTTTAGAAATTTTACCTTCATGGTATCTGGCACCTTACTTGCTTCGATTCAAGTAACCGTACCGTACCATGGAGGTTTTTATGTCTGCCGGCATCACTCGCATCACCAGCTTCCTGCTGACAGCCTTCATCTGCGCCTGTAGCGCCACAGCTCTGAATCCATCGCGACTTCATAATACCCAGGATCGTTTCCCCGCTCCTGATCCTTTTACCGCTGTGCAGCGAAAACCCGTCCTTGATGAAGCGGAATTCCGCACGATCATCCATCGTGTGCTGGATCCTTATCAAAAACTGGCCGCACTGCACGACGCCCGCATTGCCCTGCGCATTCCGGTGGAAGCCGAGGTTCCCAAGGACTGCGTGAACGCTCAGGATGAAGACAGTATCCTGCGCTGCTCGTGGCAGTCGGATTTCCCCAACGCCGACGCCGGCCGCAGTCGACAGGACAATACCTGGTACATCGGTGTGGGTGGAGGTCTTGCTCGTCTTCCGGCCATGACAGCGGAAGGCCTGACCCTTGTTCTTTGTCATGAGGTCGGCCATCTTTTTGCTGGCTTCCCCTTCCTGCGGGAAGGCTTTACCGGCCTTGCCCTGCCCGTCTCGGTCGATGGCCAGGCGGATTACTTCGCGGCCCAGGTCTGCGTGCGGAAAATCTGGGCTCAGGATGACAACAGCGTGAACGCCGAGGGCATCCGCTATGAAGAGATGATTGAACCCGCGGCCGTCGCGCAATGCAACAGCATTTATTCTCCGCAGAATGAGCGGGATCTTTGCTACAAGACCGTCTTCGCCGGGATGGCTTTCGTGAAGGCGCTTGGAAAGAGCCGCGAAGAAGACCCGGCACCGAGCGTCGGCACACCCGATCTGAACGAGGTTGGAGTCACAGATAACATGCACCCGGCCGCTCAATGCCGGCTTGATACCTTTGTCGCCGGCGCCCTTTGCCCCACCGTCTTTGATCCGTCGCAGAATCCGGCGGCCGTGGTCTATGACGAGACAAAAATACCTGGCTATGAGTTGGCAGCTCCTGGTGGCGAAGCGGCCCGCGATCTCTCCATGACCTTCAGCTGCCATGAAGGCTTCTGGCCCCAGGCCGCCCGGCCCCGCTGCTGGTTCAGCCCTGATCAAACCGAAGAAGGCGGTTGGATGAATGAACTCTGAGCCTGCTCATCAACGCTGTAAGGACATCTTTACGAAATGAGGCAATCGCCGCGTGATTTGCCTCAACCGCCCGGCCCCATTCCGCACAATTCCCTCCGAAATCCCGCCCATGGTCGCGGTCCAGACTTTGCAATATCCTGGTGAGACAGACATCATCGGGAGGTTAACGTATGCCTGCATCGAATCAAAATCATGATACCGTTGTCGTCGGCGTGAAAAAAGATGGAGCCCACCCGGATCTGATCCGTAAGATCCGGTCATTCAGCAAAAGGCCCCAGGTCCCGATCTGTCTGGTCCACGCCGTGGAAGAAAAAATGAAATTCCCGTCTCTTTATCGGGAAATCCTCGGCAGTTTCGATATCAGCGAGCTCGGCCGCCAGCTGCCCGAAATCCATGAAAAGGAAGCCCGCGCGGCCCTTGAAACGATGAAGGCCACCCTCGATGATCAGGAAAACATCCGCATTCAAATCGTGCATTCCGAGGATGCGGCGGCCAGCCTGATCGCGGAAGCCCAGCTCACCCGAGCGTCCATGATCGTGATCGAAGTGCATGAGCATCTTTACCAGCTCATTCCTCAGGGTCTTTCGGTTGCCCTTAACCTTCTTCAGCACGCGCCGATGCCTGTCCTTATCCTGCGGCAGGGTGCGCCGAATCATTTTGAAAAGAGTGAGCAGGTGCTGCTGGTCGCCGATGATCTGTCCGCATCCTCGCTCGGCGCCGTGCGGAAGGCCATGAACCTGGCCATTCAATGGGGTCACACGCGGGTCATTCATCTGCATGTGATCGAGCAGGCCATGCATGGAACCCTGACAGAGCTGGCAGCCATCAGCAAAAAAGTGAATGTGGGGCCCATGGGAACTCCCGAGCTTTTGGAGTATCTTGAAGGCGAAATGAAAGAGGTCCTTCTGCGCCGCACAGCCGAATACCAGGAAGCTTTGAAGCAAAAGGGCTCGACTTATGAAGCCATGGTCCAGGTGGGGCATGTCGCCAGCAAGGTCGGCAGCATGATCCAGGAAAAGAAACCTGACCTCACCGTGTTCGGCCGGCGTCAGCGGCTGCATCATGGGCCCTTTGGTTTCGCCCGCGTGCCGTTTGCCGCGATGCTGGCGCAATCCGATGCCGTACTTATCGTGCCGTGAAGGAGCCTGCCATGAAAATAGTCGTTGGTGTGGATAACCTGCCGCAAGGCGATCTTGTGCTCAAGGTCATTCGTGACCTGGATTTCCCGCAGCCTCAGCTGAAACTCGTCAATATCGTCGAGGTCTGGATCGAACAGGGTTCGATGCAGTATGGTTTCGGAGCCACACCTTATAACCTGGAAGGCTACTTCCGGGCGGTCGAGGATGAAGCCCGCAGCGCGCTTAAATTCCTGAAGGAGAATGCCGAGCGCCAGGGCATGAAGGACTGCGAAACCCAGCTGCTCTATGGCAACATCAGCAACCAGCTGATGGACTATGCGGATGCTGCGAAGACGGATCTCCTGGCGATCGGGTCCTTTGGAAAAGGCCCTTGGGAAGGAATCCTGATCGGCAGCGTCGGCCGCAAAGCCGTCATCAATTCCAAGCACAGCGTGCTGATCGCCAAAGACAGCTACCGCGATGGCAGCGATCTTTCCGTGGTGCTGGCGACTGATCATTCGCCTTATGCCGATCGCTGGCTGGAAAAATTCGTGGCATGGGCGCCGCGAGGCATCAAGCACCTCACTCTGCTGTCCGTCCTGCCCGATGTCATGTTTCAAACCGACATCGGAACCTGGATTCGCGAGGGCCTGAACACGGCCAATGACAAGGCCGCTCAAAAACTGCAAGGCTTAAGCCCGGATATCAAGACCCGTGTTGAGGTCGGTCCGGTTTCGGAAACGATCGCGCGCGTCATGCAGGAAACCCAGTCGGAGCTCTTGATCCTTGGTTCCCAGGGACATGGATTTATGGAACGTGTCGCACTCGGCAGCACTTCACTGGAGCAGGCTATCAAACAGCCTTATTCCGTGCTGGTCGTCCGTGCCTAAGTGGGATTTTTTTCTTTTCGGAGTCTTTTGTGCGTTTGATTCAACTCGACAATGCCCTCGATCTTTTGCAAAACCAGGGCCGGCGTATGGTCACGAGCATGGCCGCCGCGGAACCTCAGCTGCTTTTCTCGCGCTTTCATGAAGTGATCGAAAAGCGCCAGGAACAATTGAGGGTATACTGTGCCAACCCCGGCAAGCGCTATGACTGTTTCACTGAAGCTTGTCATAAAGGGAAGGCTGAATTCGTCGTCATGTTTCTGACGGAAAGCGTGCGGGCCGATCACGGCCCCACCGTCCAGTATCTGCCGCAGCATCTTTCGCAGTGGTTCGCCGGCATTCAGCGCAACGGTGATGCCATCGATATCTTCTGGGGTTCCTGCAGCCTTCCCGATGAACGCGGCTTTGTCAGTCTGGGCCCGAGCAACTGCTACGAGTCCGAGGCCTTCCGTCATGCGAAGCTCAAGATCCTGGAGGTCAACCCCAACATACCCATGACCTATGGCTCCACCATCGTGCCGGTTGCCGAGGTTGATCACTTCATCGAATCGAAGGCCCCGCTGCCCACTGTCTCCCGTCCTCGCATGGACGCCAATGATATACGGATTGCTGAGTTAGTGGCTGACCTTATCCCCAATGGCAGCACGCTGCAGCTGGGCATCGGTTCGATTCCGAACGCGATTGGCAAGGCGCTGGAGAGCAAAAAAGATCTGGGCGTTCACACCGAAATGATGAATGACACGATGCTCGACCTTTATGAAAAGGGCGTGATCACGGGCCGCTATAAAACCCGCTGGCCGCGCAAGATGATTGCCGCGTTCGCCTATGGCACCGATGCTCTCTATCGCTTCATAGACCGAAATCCCCTGGTCGAATTCCATCCGGCCAGCGTCGTGAATGATCCCTATCGCATCGCCATGAACCATCAGATGATCTCGATCAACTCGGCGGTTGAAGTCGATCTTACCGGCCAGGTCTGTTCGGAATCACTCGGGCACAAGGAACTGAGCGGCGTCGGCGGGGCCAGCGACACGCACTGCGGGGCGCAGCGTTCCGCAGGCGGCAAAGGCATCATCGTCATCAAGTCCACCACGGCGAAAGAGGATCATTCAAAAATCGTTTTTGAATTGAATCCTGGTGCCAAGGTTTCGATCAGCAGAAACGATGTGGATACGATCGTGACAGAATACGGCGTGGCCAGCCTGAAAGGCAAAACGGTGTCCGAGAGGGTTCGTCAGATGATTGCCATCGCCCACCCGAAATACCGCGAGAGTCTTATGTTTGCTGCGCAGAAGGCCAATTACCTTTAAAGCGCGACGCTGCGGTGGGCGATCACCCCCGCAGCCTTGTCAGGAATGCTCCCGCATGGAAAAGAGCCCCGGCCTCCCGCTGTTCCAGAATCAAATGGCTGCCGCCTTGAACTGCGCGGGAGAATCCATCGTCATCACCGATCGCCGCGGGGTCATTCAGTATGTGAATCCGGCTTTTACTCGTCTTACTGGCTATACCCTGGCCGAAGTCCAGGGATTAAAGCCCAATCTATGGCGCAGCACACGGCATAGCCCTGCGTTCTATGCGGACCTCTGGCAATGCATCACGGCCGGCCGGGTCTGGCAGGGCGAGGTCACCAACCAAAAACGTGACCAGACCCTTTATGAAGCCCTTCTGACCATCGCACCGATTTTCGATGAGGATGCTTCCATCCAGGGTTATGTCTCGACCCTGAGCGATGTAACCGGCTACAAAAAACTGCAGGCGGATCTGCGCGAGGAGTCCGCCGCACGCTGGCGCAACCTTGCCTATATCTCGCATGACATCAGGACGCCCTTAAATGGGCTTCTCGGCCTGGCCGAGATTCTGGATGATAAACTTCAGGACCCCGAGCAGCGGGAGCTCCTGGCGACCATGAAAAGGGCTGGACAGAACATTCTTTCGCTCGTGGACAATATCGTCGATGAATCCCGTTTGGATACCGCCGGGATGCAGCTCGATGCCGAGGACTTCGATCTTAAGGATTCGCTTCGCGATGTTCAGCAGCTGCTCGCGGCCAAAGCCGCCGCGGCCCATTCGGTGATCCGCGTGGAGGTGCCCGACCGGGTCCCGCTTGTATCAGGGGATGCGCGGCGCGTGTCGCGGATTCTGCAGAACCTGGTTGGCAACGCGACCAAATTCACGGAAAATGGTGAGATCACGCTCCGTCTGGAGGTCCTGCATGAGACCGAGGACCTTGTGAGGCTCAGGCTGCTGGTGGCGGACACGGGGATAGGCATCGGGGAAGAGGCGCAAAAACGCATCTTTGATCAGTTTGCCCAGGCCGATAGCTCCATCCACCGCCGCTATGGTGGCTTCGGCCTGGGATTGACCATCACCAAAAAGCTGGTCGATCTCATGCACGGGAACATCACGGTTTGGAGCCGGCCCGGGCGCGGGACGCGTTTTACTGTCGATCTTCCCTTTAAAAAAGCCAGGATCATGAGCGAAACCAACAAAGAATCCGCCGCGTCCCCATCGAGCCCGCTCCCTTTTCCCGGCATCAAGGCTCTGGTGTGCGACGATGACGAACTGAATCAAAAGATCCTGGCCCGCCTGCTCGCCAAATACGGAGTGGAAGCGGAAACGGCCAGCAATGGGCGCGAGGGCCTCGATCGCCTCATCGCATCGTCCTTTGATATCGTCTTCATTGATCTGCAGATGCCCATACTCGATGGCCATCAGATGGCCCGCTTCGTACGCGACCATGAGGAAGCTCGCGTCGCACGCACACCGCTTGTCGCCGTAACGGGAGCCGCTCATTACTTCCAGGAGCGATCCTTGGACGAAACACCTTTCGATGATTACATAGTGAAGCCCATCACGCCTCAGCTCGTCCTTCAGTCGCTCCAAAGGGCCTTCCCCAAAGCTTGAACACCCCACTGCATGTTCTTCTCGATCGCGCTTTTCTGAAGCGGACGCGACTGCGAAGGGCGTGGCTTTTGCCACCAATTCCGCTATACTTCGCGCAGTCCATATCACCGAATGTCGCCAAATCCCTAGCGAATCGCATCTTGTTTTCAGGCTCTATTCTTGCACAAAACGAAGTGAATGGAGGTCGACGATGAAAATATGGAAGGCCCAAAAAAAACCCATCGTGGTAGGCATGCGACTTGACGACCGCGAAGATCAACTTTTGCAAAGCGCGATGTCTTTGGCAAAGAAATTACAATCCTGCGTGGAACTCGTGCACTGTTTCGAGTCGTCCATTGCTTATTCCAGCGCAGGTGAGATCCTACCCAAGGCCACCACGCAGTGCCAGACCCTGAGCAACCCATGGAGCGAAGATCGCGCCAAAGCCATACTCAAAGCCCTCGGCAACGCTGCGAATGATCGCCTGGACATTCACGTTCATGTCGAGCGCGGGGATCCTGCTGAAAACCTCGTGCGCATCGCGCGGGAAGTGGGCGCGGGACTGATCGTCTGCGGCATACGCCACCAGGCCCAGCCCTGGGCGTTCAAGGGGCTGTCCACGGCCCTGTCCCTGGCTTTTTATGCGCCGATCCCGGTGCTGATTCTTCCCTTGGCTGTAACGATTGATTTCGAGAAAACGGTGAGCATCCTGATCGCCGACAGCCTCGGCGGAGAAGGCTGGCACGTTCTGGAAAGCGGCCTGCAGCTGGCGCGATACCTCGAATGCGCGGGCGTATATCACGCGCATATCCTGAAGGCCAGCAGCATGGATATTCAGGCCACTCTCTGCGATATGACCGAAAGCGCCAAGCAGGGGCGACTGCCCCGGGATATCTGTTTTACTCCTGAGCTTTTGGAAAAAACCCTTCTGCAGAAAATCAACGAGGAGCTTTTCTATCGCTTTCACAATACCTCCGCGAGCAAGGACCTTATGCAGCGCTATCATCCGATCGCCGCGATTGGCGAGATTGATTGCGAAGTCGATCACATCATGAATACCAGCGGGGCAAGGCTCATGATCATGGGACGCCATCAGTTCTATTCAGGGCGTCGCCTGGCGCTGGATCATATTCCCTATCGCGCGATTATGGAACGCAAGGCCGGGCTTCTCGTGATCCCGAACTACGAGGAATCACGTAGCCGTCTTCACGAAGGCGAATGGGACAGCCGCTTCAATGCGGACAAGGATCTGAGCGAAATCCCGCAGATGGCCTGGGAATGAAAGGACAAGTCACTGAAATGTCAGGCGAGCAGACCCTGGTATGATTTTTGTTATAAATATCTTAATGTCCAGGCACTCAAACCCCCTGGACTTTGGAGGGGCTGTCATGGAACACGGGCAAAGCTGTGAGCACTGCGCGGTTCAGATTCACTGCCGCAATCTCTATGTCGCCATAAAGATCCTGGAAGAGGAACTCCGCTTTGCCGATCGTGTTGACCTTCAGCACGCATTTGATGCGCTGAAAAGCGATATGACAGCCGTGGGTTTTCATTATCCGAGCGGCAGCGAGCTTTGCACTCTGAATAGGAGCAGTCTCGAAGCACGGGCCTTCGTCGCCCGTGCTGACAGTCTTCTACGGGAACTGCGGCGCACCGTTTCAATAAGCCCAGCGTGAGATCGCATACTGCCAGGTCACGACCAGATTCAAGAGCACATAAGCCCCGAGCATGGGCCATGCCGCCCAGCGGGACAGCCGTTCCCAGGCCTCCCCCAAAGCAAAGAGCAGGGGAAAGAGTACCGCTCCAAAGCGGAACGCGTCCACCAGCTCGCCCTGCAGCGGCATGATCGCAAGACTCAGAAAGCAATACAGAGCCTCCGCATACCGTCCCCGACCGACGAGCAAAAAGGTCCCCAAAAGCCAGAGCCCATAAAAAAGATGATGCAGAAGGCTACCGATGCGAAAATTCTGAATCGGATTGGCGAGTATGAATGTTTTGAAGTAACTGCTGATTCCATCGGCAATGAACCAGTGACTCTGATGCGCGCCCATGGCGGGAAACCAGCCGCGGCCTTCCCAATAATGCAGAAGAGGCGCAAGACCCCATAAAAGTCCGCTGATGAGGCCCATGCCTGCGAAAATTGCAAGGCGCTTCCAGAGCACGCGGGTTGTCAGCATGCCGCCAAAAGCCAAGGCGATCGCCAGGAAAACCCCCTGATGCCTTGTCAGAGCAGCCAGTCCAGCCCACACAGCCGCGAGCCACCACTGCTTCCGATGCAGGGCGCTGAAGCCTAAAACGGAAAGCAGCAGAAAAAGACTTTCAGTGTGAAAGGAATGAAAGATGTACGAGGCGGGACTCCAGAGCAGAGCGAGCAGAGCGCCCCAGCTTATCCACGACAGCCGATCCGGGCCGCGTCCGGCCATCAGAATCTTCAGACTGCCGGCAAAACAAAACACGGAGAAGAGCGTGCCCGTTATCAGCACAGCCGTATCCCCCCTTAAACCGAAGAGCTGCGTGAGCCCGCGCGTCAGATAGGGAAAAAGCGGGGGAAAGGCGGAGCTCGCGGCATCGTAGCCTTGGGTCGCAATGATCAGGTACCAGCCCGCATCCCAATGCTGGAGCAGACCCGTCCAGCTTTCACCGGACCGCATGCGTACAGCGAACCAGAGCACCAGATGCACGCTCAGCATGATAAGGCTTAAACCAAGGGCCTGGGCCAGGGTCGGGCGCGCTGCGGCACTATGGAATAGAGCAGGGTTTCGATAGTCGAGTCCTTGGAACTTCGCTATGATCTTCCCATGCACCCTAGGCTGATGAGGCATATAGATGATTCCCCTTTTTGATTACCAGCGCCAATGGCGTGAACGGCAGTCTGAAATTTTAACTACGATACAGAGAGTTTTGGCATCCGGCCAGCTGATTTTAGGCGCCGAGGGGCGTGCCTTTGAGAGTGCCATGTCGAGTCTTATAGGGGTCGAGCATTGCGTGGGCGTCAATTCCGGAACCGATGCGCTGGTGCTTGCGCTGCGGGTTCTGGGCATTCAGCCCGGGGATGGCGTGATCACCGTTCCGAATACCGCCGTTCCCACAGCGGCTGCGATTCGGCTCTGCGGGGCCCGTCCGGTCTTCGTCGATGTGGATCCCGACACTCTGCTTATGGATGTCGAGCGTCTCAAGGAGATTGACCTCAAGGGCTGCAAGGCGATTATCCCCGTGCATCTGCATGGTCTTATGGTGGATATGGATCCTTTGATGGCCTTTGCCCGGTCGCGGGGTCTATTTGTCATCGAAGACTGCGCCCAGTCTTTCGGGTCTTTTTATAAGGGACGCGCCGCGGGATCGTTCGGCGATGTGTCCTGCTTCTCCTTCTATCCGACTAAGAATTTAGGTGCCTATGGTGATGGCGGGCTTTGCGCCACAGACAATGCGGATCTGGCCAAGGCTCTGAAGCGGCAGCGCATGTATGGTTTCGATGAAACGCCGATTGCCCAGGTGGATGGCCTCAATAGTCGTCTCGATGAGCTGCAGGCCGGCATACTCAATTTGAAGCTGAAATACTTCGATGGCGACATGCAAAGGCGTCAGAGCCTCGCCCAGCGTTATCTGCAAAAGCTGGACGGCCGGCGCATGCAGCTGCCTCATCAGCCCGAGGACCGCACCCACTCCTGGCACATTTTTGCGATTCGGAGTCCCTTCCGTCAGGAGCTTAAAGAAAAACTGGCCGCGCGAGGCATCGTGACCGGCGTCCATTATCCTGTTCCGCTGCATCGCATGCCCGCTTATCAGGATCTCGGTTATACCGCGGGCGATCTGCCGGTCGCGGAAAAGGCGGCGTCTGAACTCCTTTCCCTGCCGCTCTTTCCTGAACTCACGCAGGACGAGCAGGATGCGGTCATCGAAGCTTTACACGAGGCTCTGCCGCGATGAATACACCTGAGATATCGTTCGTGATTCCCGTTTATAATAGCGCCAACACGATAGGCGCTGTGGTGCAGGATATCCTGCGCCTTTTTTCTTTTCTTGAATTTGAAATCATACTGGTGAATGACGGATCGCGCGATGCGACCGAGTCCGTCTGCAGGCAGCTGGTCGAAGCCCATCCCCAGCGCGTGATTTTTCTGCAGCTTTCCCGGAATTTCAGCGAGCATAATGCGGTGCTGGCCGGACTCAATCAGAGCCGCGGCCACTATGTGGCTGTCCTCGATGACGACGGGCAGAATCCGCCGGCCGAAATCATTCGCATGTATGAAGCCATCAAGACCGGAAACTTTGATACGGTTTATGGCTTTTATAAGGAAAAGCAGCATCACTGGTTTCGTAACCTCGGCAGCCGCTTCAATGATGCGGTGGCCAATGTCATGCTGAAAAAACCCAGGGATCTTTATCTCTCCAGTTTCAAGATCATGAATCGTTTCACCGTCGATCAGGTGATCACCTACAAGGGCGCGTTTCCCTATATTGATGGCCTGATCTTCCGCGCGACTCAAAACATCGCGCAGATTCCCGTCGAACATAAAAAACGTGAGGATGGAGCCTCGGGCTACACGCTGAAAAAATTGGTGAAGCTCTGGCTGAATATGTTCCTGAATTTTTCCATTAGCCCCCTGCGCCTTGCTGCGATCGTCGGTCTTTTCACGGCTGCGGCCAGCGTGCCTTTGATTTTACTCATCATCATCGACAAGATCATGAATCCGCAGCTGACCATGGGTGTCCCGACCATACTCGTGGCCATGACGTTTTTCGCGGGACTGCAGCTCCTGATTATCGGCCTGGTCGGTGAATACCTCGGCCGCATGTTTCTGGATCACGCGGGCACGCCTCAGTATATCGTGCGCTATGCCTACGCGGGCGATCAGCAGAGCCTGAACGAGGCGCCGCGGGCCACCACACCCAGGCGGCCGGCACCCCCGGCTGTAACGCGAGAGGAGCCTTTCCATGGCAGCATTTAAAAACGCCCGGGTTTTGATTACGGGCGGACTTGGTTTTATCGGCAGTAACCTCGCTTTAAGGATGGTGGAGCGCGGGGCGAAGGTCACGCTGATTGATGCGATGATCCCGAGTTATGGAGCCCGCACCTTTAATATCGCCGGTATTCGTGATCAGGTTCAGGTGAATTTTTCCGATATACGCGAACCTTATAGCGTCGATTATCTGGTGGCCGAGCAGGATTACATCTTCTGCCTGGCCGGGCAATTGAGTCATATAGATAGCATGAGGAATCCCGTCAATGATCTTCAGATCAATTGCCTGGGTCATCTGAATGTCCTCGAAAGCTGCCGCAAGCATAATCCCAAGGTGAAGCTGGTTCTGACGAGCACGCGCCAGGTTTATGGGAAGCCGCAGTATCTGCCGGTGGATGAAAATCATCCGATTGAGCCCGTGGATATCAACGGCATTCATAAGCTCGCGGCCGAGCAGTATTTTCAGCTCTATTATAAAGTCTATGGCATTGCTTCGACCGTGCTGCGCCTCACCAATACCTATGGCCCGCGCATGGATCTTCTGAGTCAGGACAAGGGTTTTGCCGGCATATTCCTGAGGCGGGCGCTTTTGGGTGAAAAAATTCAGCTCTTCGACGGTGGGCATCAGCTGCGCGATTTCAATGCCATCGAGGATGTGCTGGATGCCTTGGAACTCGCGGCGCTCGGGGATCACGCGGGGCGGATCTTTAACCTTGGGCATCATCAGCCGCATAGTCTGCGCGAGTTCACCGAGATCCTGGCGAGAAAACTCTTTTTTGAAATCGAGGATGTGGTTTTCCCCCCGGAGCGCAAGGCGATCGACATTGGGGATTATTATGGATCGTATGAGCACTTTCATAAGGCGACCGGCTGGGTCCCGCGCACCACGCTGGAAAAAGGCCTGGAGGCGACCATTGCGTTCTATGAAGAGCATCTTCAGGAGTATCTGAAGGGCCCAAGGAAGGATGCCTGATGGAAGAGACGGCCTATCTTGCACTGGCGGAAGCCGAGGATCATGGTTGGTATTACAGGGCCCGACGTCAGGCCGTGGATCATCTGATGAAGCGTTTTGCACCGCGACTGTCGCGGCCTTTGCGCATCCTGGATATCGGCTCAGGGACCGGAGGCAGCACCAGCTTGCTGCGGCGCTATGGGGATGTGCTGGGAATGGAGCCTTCACCTTTGGCCCGCGAGCTTTCACAGAAGCGTTTTCCAGATCTGAAGGTGCAGCCCTGGACCATAGATGAACTGCCGGCCCAGGCCAACGCGGACTTCGATGTCGCTGTGATCCTTTGCGTCCTTTATCATCAGAACATCAAGGATCCGGCCGCGGCTTTGAAGAATATTGCGGCCGTGCAAAAGCCGGGATCCATACTCATCTGGAACGAGCCCGCCTACCCTTTCCTTTGGCGGCAGCATGATCGTCAAACGGCAGCGGGCCGACGTTTTTATCCGCGCAGCATGCATCAGCTGCTCAAGGACCAGGGTTACGAGCTGGTCTTTCAATCCCACCTTTTAGCCTGGGCTTTTCCCATCGCCTGTCTTCTGGCTTTGAAAGACCGCTGGCAATGGGGAAGCGACCGCCAGACCACGTCCGCCGCCGAGGGGAGCGATCACAAACCCGTCCCTGGCCTCATCAATCGACTTCTGCGCTGGATCACATTCAGCGAGTGGAGGCTCAGCCGCCTCGGCCTTGGCCTGCCCTTCGGCGTTTCGCATCTGCTTGTGGCTCGCCGCCTTTGAATCCAGGCATATTTCTCGCATGAAAGAGCGACGGACGGCTCCTGCATGGCCGTCCCTTTCACGCGAGGCCCTTTATGAAAACCTTTTTCATCGGAACCGCCGGCTGGAGCATCCCCCGTACCGCAACCGGATTCTTTGCGTCTTCCGGCGCGGTCCTGGAGCGTTATGCCAGTCGTTTCAAAGCGGTGGAAATCAATAGCTCCTTTTACCGGGATCACGGGGCCAAAACCTACGAAAAATGGGCCGCCATGACTCCGGAGAATTTCCATTTCGCCGTCAAACTTTCCCGGGCCTATACCCATTCGCGGGAGTGGAACAAAACGGATCTCCTGCACACTGTCGATGGTTACCTGCATCTCGGCCCAAAACTCGGAGTCATCCTGGTTCAGCTCGCACCGCGCCATCAATTCGATCCCGAGCAGGATCGCGAACTTTTTGCCACGGTTCGCCGTGTTTACGATGGCCCCATGGTGGTCGAGCCTCGGCATCGCAGCTGGGCGAGCCACGAGGCCCATCTTCTGATGCATGAAATGAAGGTCGGCAAGGTGAACGCTGATCCTGAGCGCTGCCCGGATCTGAAGCCTGAATTCGAAAGCCCTATCAGCTACTACAGGCTCCATGGTTCTCCTGAAATCTACGCCAGCGACTACGCGTATCATGATCTGCAGCAGCTCGGCGAGAAGCTCCAGGCCGAGAAAGCCGGAGGGCAGGATTCATGGGTTATTTTTGACAATACGAAATTCGGTCGCGCCACGCACAATGCATTGGAGCTGGTGAATATTCTGGAGAGTCCCGGTTTGGAGTCAGCAGGGGACATAAGGTGATGTTTTTGACCTGCACTGCAGGCTGCCTCTTTTCACAGCGCTCGACTGGATTTTCAGGCATTTAGGGTTTGGTACGAATCCTGAAAGTGTTGCATAAGCCGGACAGCATCCGGCCTATGTCCAACGCAGGAGAGACATCAGAGCAGGACAAAGACATGGATCGTATCAGCGATCTCGAGCTTTGCTCCCGGTACTTCAGCCGAACCCATTGATGGATGAGTTGCAGGGAGGTTTTCGATGCATCATCGAAAACCTCCTCTTTCCTTGATGAAGGCTTAAAGAACGTAAAGGAAGGCGACGAGATCCTTCTTCTCAGCATCCGTGAGTCGCAGCTGGAAGACGATGTTGAAGAATTCCACCGTATCATCCAGGGTCAAAAGCCGCCCGTCATGCAGATAAGGGGGCGAATGCCGGATGCCCCGCAGCGGGAAGGTCTTGATCGGGCCGACCGCGGTCATGAGGCGACCGTTGACCTTGTGAGGCTCGAAGAAGCGCTCCACCTTCAGGTCATGCATGCTGTTGTCGGTGAAATAAGGTCCAGCATGACAGCTGGCGCATTGAGCCTTGCCATAGAAGAGTTCTTCGCCGTGTTTTTCCGCGTCCGTGGCCAGGGCCGGAATGAGCCTGCCGTTGATATCAAGCTTCGGCGCCGGTGGAAAATCCAGAATCGACTGAAATTCCGCCATGTGCGCGACCTGCAGGGCCCGATCGAGTTTATTGAAGCCCTTCTTCGCCGCCAGCACATGATCGCCATCGAAATAGGCGCCGAGCTGTTCGAACTCCGTGAAATCCTCGACCGTCTTCATCGCCCGCTGACTGCCGAAGAGTCTTTGAATGTTCAGACCCCGCAGGCTCGGAACATCAAGCCGCCGGCGGAATTCCTGGGTACGGGTCACAGGATCCAGGTGAACGGCACCATTCGTATGACCGTTGGCGTGACAATCCATGCAGGAAATTCCCTGTTCCGGTTCATCCGTGCGGCGATCATTCGTCAGGTTGAATTGCTGCTGAGCAAAAGGCGTCAGGAGCAGGCGCAGACCATCGAGCTGCCTTGGGGTCAGAATTCCATCGAAAATTTCAAAGTAGTTTTTGATGGTGAGCAGGACACCATGGGAAACATCCCCGAGATCAGGCCTGGTGGTCAGGAAAATAGGCGCCGGGAATTCCGGAAGGAAATGATCAGGGATATCATGTTCGACATCAAAGCGCAGAAGATCGCGGCCTTCCGCAGCCTTGATCTCGTCGATGTGAAACTGGGGCAGGACCTGTCCGCCTTCGTCATGCCGGGGATGCGGCAGCGGCATAAATCCTGGAGGGAAAATTCCCTGCTTTTTGATCTCCTCGGGCGTCATGCTCGCCAGCTTGTCCCAGGTCACATCCTTGCCAAGGCGCACGCGAACGCCGGTCTGCACAGGCTTGCCACGACTCATCGTCACATTCGCTTCCGCCTTGTTGCTCATATCATAGCGGGCGTTCAGAAGATCATTCTGCAGCTTTTCCGCAGGAGCCTTTCCCGCAATCAGGCGGGCGCGCATGTCAACAAACGATTCGGTGATGGCGACCGGAGTATAACTCGTATCACCTTCCTGCGGCTTCGGTGGTTCCGCTTGATTCGGCGTTTGCACCGGAGCGGGATTGGAGGCGCTGCTCTTTTTATTCAAGAGATCGCTTTTTTGATGACAGGACACAAGACTGGTGGCTAGTACAGCCACCACCGAAATTTTCCTCATGGCAAAGACTCCCAATTTGAAGATCGACTCTGCCCGTAACACTAAAAAAGTGCGCCTGATGATGGCTGCTGGGAAGATTCCGCAATTTTTGCAGAGATCAGAATTCCCGGTACAGACTGGTAGGATTTTCGGAAATCCCCATTGAATATGGAACGGATTCTGCAGTTTGAAAAAGGCGTCCGCTTTTTTACTCAGGAGGTGCACGATGCAAATCAACAATTCTGAAAGAGAACAGGAAAGGCCGTCCCCTCCCTTTCCCGCTCGCAAAATACCCAAACCTGGTCTGGAAAAGGATCTGGACCCGCGCCCTCAGTATGAGGGTTTGGAATATCGCGGCTCGGGAAAACTGGAAGGAAAAGTGGCGCTCATCACCGGGGGTGACTCTGGAATTGGACGGGCTGTCGCGGTTTTTTATGCGAAAGAGGGAGCCGACGTCGCCATCGTTCATCTGCCCGAGGAGCAGGATGATGCCGAGGAAACGCTCAGCGTCATCCGTGATCTCGGCCGCGGCGCCATCAGTATTCCCGGTGATGTCAGCGATCCTGAATTTTGCCGGAAAGCCGTGCGCACGGCCGTGGATACCTGGGGTCACCTGGATATCCTGGTGAATAACGCAGCCAGGCAGAAACATATCAAAGACATCGAGGATCTGGACGAGAAGGAATTCGAACAGACCTTCCGCACCAATATCTTCGGTTATTTCTATATGGCCAAGGCTGCGATTCCCGAACTCCCGGAAGGTGGCGCCATCATCAATACGGGTTCCATCACGGGCCTGGAAGGCAGCCCCGAACTTTTGGATTATTCCGCCACCAAAGGCGCCATCCATGCCTTCACCAAATCCCTCGCGAAGAATCTGGTGAAAAAGAAAATCCGGGTCAATTGCGTGGCTCCAGGCCCTGTCTGGACTCCATTGAATCCCGCGGAAAACAAGCCGGAAGCCATCAAACATTTCGGCGAAAGCACGCCCTTTGGTCGTCCTGCGCAACCCGAAGAAGTGGCACCAGCCTTCGTCTTCTTCGCATCATCCCTGGACTCCAGCTATATCACTGGCGAGGTTCTCACGCTTCTGGGCGGTGATACCACGGCAGGTTGAGAAATCATTCCTTATCTTCTAGTATGATCAGGGTCCTTTGGACTCTGGTCATAATTTTTTCCGGGGAATGGAATTTTATGCTGAACACGCTATTACTGGCCGCTGCCCTTTCTGGACCTGCTTCCTTTGCCGATCGAGCGGCTCTGCAAAAGGACCTGACCGCCATCGCCGCCGCATCTGATGGAAAAGTGGGTGTCTGCGCATTGGAAGCCCTGGACGCGGAGCCTGTCTGCGTTCACGGGACGGAACGGTTTCCGATACAAAGCGTGATGAAATTCATAGTGTCGGCCGTCGTGCTGAATGAGGTCGATCAGAACAGGCTCAAGCTCACCGATATCATCCGCGTGAAGCCCGAAGATATAAGTCCAGGCCCACAGGAATTCGCCGATATGATCCGCGCCAAGGGCGAGTATCCCGCAACGATTGAAGAGCTGATGCGCCGCTCGATTGTCGATAGCGACAGCACTTCGATTGATGTTCTCTTGCAGCGGATCGGTGGGCTCGCCAAGGTTCAGGAGTTTTTGAAGCAGAGAAAAGTCGAGGGTCTGCGCATAGATCGCAATGAACGCGATCTGCAGTCGGAGTTTTCCGGCCTGAAATGGCAGCCGTCCTATGCGGCGGCGGGAAAATTCGAAGCGGCTGTGAAGGCCGCTCCACCCGCGCAAAAAGATCAGGCGCTCGAAGCCTATTTGAAGGATCCAAGGGACACATCCACCCCAGCAGCCATGGTTCAATTTCTGAAAAGATTGGCTGCAGGCGAGTTCCTTTCCGCAGCCTCAACCCAAAAGCTTCTGTCCATCATGGAGCAAACGGTAACCGGCAAGGACAGGCTGCGCGCGGGACTGCCACAATCCTGGAAAATCGCCCACAAAACGGGAACCAGTGCCAGCTGGCGCGGACGCGCGGCCACCACCAATGATGTCGGCATCATGACGGCGCCCGATGGAACCACAGTCGCAATCGCGGTTTTCATCGCCGATTCCAAGCAGAGCAGCAGTGAGCGCGGGGCCATCATCGCGAAGGCGGCACGCGCTGTGACTGCGGCTTTCCAGGGGAACCGACAGAAATCCTGATCCAAAAAAGACCCTTAACAGCTGCCAGTATGATAAACGGCGACCCTTGAGCGGAACCTGTTTTTTATCCCTACTGCGGCTGTTAAGGAGACCTCCATGCGACCCCTGCGACTCCTCCTCCTCATGATGCCTTTTGTGCTTTCCCAATGCGCGAAGCGACCCGAACGTGACCACCGATCGCGCACAGAACCCACGGCTGATCGCGTAGCATTGGAAGAAGGCGCAGCCCTTTACGGGAAGCAATGCGCCGCGTGCCATGGCCCGGAAGGTCAGGGCGCGATCGGTCCGCGATTGAATGATGCGAGCTGCAAAAGCTGCGGCGACGAAGGCAAACTGATCGATGTGATCACCCGCACCATGCCTCCCGCAAATCCCGCCGCCTGCGATAAAAATTGCGCCACGATCGTGGCCCAGTATATTCGTGCCGAACTTTATCTGAAAGGAACGGCGTCCTGTGAAGAATCGAGTATCGTCCCTGGAAAAAGAGCCGTCAGGCTTCTGACCAACCGCGAGTACGATAATACCGTGCGCGCCCTCTTTCCATTGCCTGACGGTGTGAACCCAGCCTCATCCTTTCTGAAGGAAACCAAGGTCGAAGGTTTTTCCACCAATCACCAGGAGGCCGTGGCCAGCACGCGGCGCGTCGAGGACTGGCTGATGGCGGCTCAAAACGTTGTCGCACAAGCGAACCTTGACAAGGCCCTGGGCTGTGATTTCAATCGGGATCCGCGCTGCGTCCTGAATAGCTTCGGAACGAAGATGTTCCGCCGGCCTTTGACACCCGCGGAATCGCAGCATTATAGCGCCCTGATCAGCGACAAAGGCTTAAAGCCTGCTCTGACAGCCATGCTCGTGGATCCGGCCTTTCTCTATCGATCAGAGCTGGGCGTTCTGAAAGACGATGGATACTATCATTTGACCCCATATGAAATAGCCTCCGCCCTTTCCTATATGTTCCTTGAAACGACTCCCGATGAGCAGCTCTTGAAACTGGCGGTCGACGGGAGCCTCAGTGATAAAGAAATAATCCGCGCCCAGGCCCAGCGCCTGATACAAATGCCCGAGGCCAAGCGGATGACAGCTCAATTCGCCGTCGAATGGCTGGATGTCGGCAAAATCGCCGAAGGCACAAACGTCCATCCAGAGCTTGATGCCGGCATGCGACTCAACATGCTGAATGAAACGAAGGCGATGTTCAACTACATCACCTTCGATGCAAAAAGCCGCCGATTCGAAGACCTTCTGACTTCGAACTTCACCTATCTTCCAACCGATCTGGCCCGATATTACGGTCTGCAGTTTCCGGCCAATGCCGGTGACTTCGCGATTACGCCTTTGGATGGAAACCGGGCCGGAATTTTAGGTCATGGATCGGTTCTGGTGGCGACGAGCCACCCTGATCAGAGTTCGCCGATTCTCAGAGGCCTCTTCGTGCGGGATCGTCTGCTTTGTCAGAAACTGCCAAGCCCACCGGCCAACCTCAATATCATCGTTCCCAAGGTGGATCCGAACCTCAGCACGCGAGAGCGCTTTGCCCAGCATACAGCCGAAGCGGCTTGTCAGAACTGTCATCAGTTTATTGATGGACTTGGTTTTGGCTTTGAAAACTTTGATGCCACCGGCCGCTTTCGTTCGATGGACAATGGCAAGCCCGTGGACAATTCGGGGCGGATCACCAACCTCAATGATCTGAGCCAAAAGCCGCAGGTTCAGCAGGATTTTTCCAGTCTCCCCGAGCTGGCTCAGATCCTGAGCACCAGCCCCACGGCCAAGGAATGCTTCGCCTTTCAATTCTATCGCTATAGCCGCGGAGTAGCCGGCCAGGCCCAGGATCGCTGCGCCAGCCGGAAAGCGAATCAGAGGTTTATCGAAGGCGGGATGACCATTGCCGACATGATGGTCGAGCAAACGCAGGCCCCGGGTTTTGTACTGAAAAAATAACAAAAGGATCACGATATGAAACTCATGATATCCAAAGCCCCTACACTCGATCGCCGTAAACTCCTGGCTCATGCCGGGTATGCGTCCTTCTTTTGCATAATCTCCCAGATCATCCAGCAAAGATCGGCTTTAGCTGCCGGCACATCCTTCGCCAAGCGCATCATCTTCGTTTATCATCCCGATGGCGTTGTCCCCGAGCAATGGCATTCCGCATCGGTTGATGCCCTGAATTCCAGTCTCAGCCCATTGAGCCCTTTCAAAACAAGCCTGAATCTTTATACGGGTCTGAGCTATTTCGATCCCAAACCGGGTTCCCATCCCGAAGGGGTGCAGCGTATGCTGACCGGCACCAGCGGAGGAACGGCGAGCATCGATGTGGTGCTCGCGCAGCTCTTCGGTCGTGACAGTCTCTTTCCGCATGTGCACCTGGGAGTGGACAGCAACATCGGTGATGGCGCGGATAAAAAAATCTCGCGCTTCGAAGGCGGAACGGCCAAGCCTGCGGAAGATGATCTCGTCCGCGCCTGGCAGTCGCTCTTTGGAGGCGGCATGACACCGCCACCAGCAGGCAGCGGCGGCACTGATGATTTATCCCTTCTGGAAGGCCTTAAAACGCGCCTGGAAAGTTTTAAAAAGGAGTTGGATAAGACCGAGGCGGCCAAGATCGAAACGCATCTGCAGTCCGTCCTGGAAATTCAAAAAAGAAAGCAGGCCCCGACAGGTGGAGGCGGAAGCGCCAGCTGTCAGAATCCCGGGACAGCGCCGTCCAACACCGGGACTTTGCTTGATAAGACCCGCGGTCAGATGAAAAACATGGTGGATGCCATGGCCTGCGGACTTTCTCGGGTGGGAACCCTGCAGATTTCGCATCACACGAGTGAGAGCTTCATTCCCACAGGCGAACGCTCCATGCGGAGTCATGAAGCCTCGCATAATGATATGAATATACACGCAGCACAGAAAAAATTGATCAATGAGCAGGTCGCATTCCTTGCCGGCATGCTCAGGGATCGGCGGGATCCCGTCGGGGAAGGCACCATGCTCGATAACACCATCATCGCGGTCGTGACCGAGGTGGAAAACGGCGCAAGCCATACCCATTCCAACCTGCCCTACTATACGCTCGGTGGCAGCCAGGGTCTCACGACTGGGCGGGTCATCAGCTGTGAAGGCCGGACGGTCGGTTCCTTGTGGGCGACGCTGGCCACGGCTTTGGGTCAACGACTGGATGGTTTTGGCGCCGGTCAAGGTCGAATTGATGCCATACTGAAGGGCGGCTAAGGCCGAAACCACCGTGCTCACTAAAAATGCGAAAGTCACTCCCAAAGTCTTGAAGAAAATTCAGGACCGTTCCATTCTAAGGATGACCCCGGATAAGGCGGGGCATACTTTGGGCTGTCGGCAGCGATTTGGGGGACTATGAACTTCGCAGATGATTCCAAGACGCACGTGAAAACCTGGATCCTGGCCGCAATCATTCTTATCACAGCCCTCACGCTCCGCTGGGTCGGGCTTGGTTCCATCAAGGAAGCGATCTTCGACGAGGCGCATTATGTGCCGGCTGCCGAAGTGCTGGTCGGACTCAAGGAGCACCCTGGCATGGGCCTTTGGGCCTCGCATCCTTTGATAGGCAAAGCCCCAGCCCCCAACTTCGAGCACCCCCTCCTCGCGAAATTCCTGATCGTCTTTGGACTGCGAATGTTTGAAGACCCCTACTGGGGCGCCCGCTTTTTTCCGGCCCTGGCCGGTAGTGCGAGCCTGATCCTGATGGCCTTCCTCGCTCTGCGCTTCTTTGGAAAACCGATACCCGTGCTCCTGGCCCTGCTTTTTCTGGGCTTTGACAGCATGTCCATGCTGCATTCCCGACTGGCTATGCTCGATATCTTTCTGATGACCGCACTGATCGGTCTTTTGCTTAGCAGCTGGCAGCTCATTCAGGATCCGGGGAACTGGACCACCCGTATCAGCTCCGCTGTCTGGATAACGGCAGGCCTTTCCAGCAAATGGGTTTTCGCCTTTGCGATACTCGGGTTCTGCTGGTGTCTGCTCGCTCTGGGGCGCGGCAGCCTGGGCAAAAGGTTCCAGACCCTTGTCCTTGTGGGCTTGATATCGCTCGGTCTTTATCATCTTTGGTTTATTTACTATGCCGCGCACGGCTTTTCCTACGGCGAATGGCTGGAATTTCACATCGCCGCCAACGCGGTCACCACGGGAAAACTCGCTCAGCATCCCTATGGAGCCACGGCCTTCTCCATGCTCGGCAACAGCCGCAACATCTGGTACTACTTCAAGCAGCTGCCGGGACAGATGACGGTCGGGCTGGTGGGACTTTTGAATCCTCTTCTGATCTTTTCCGCGCTGCCTGCGCTCGGCCTTGTTTTTTTCAACTATCGGAAGACGAGGCAGCTCCAGGATATCTTCATCCTCGGCTGGTTCGCATGCTGCTATCTGCCTTTCCACCTTGTCCTGATGGAACGCCAGGGCTTTTTATATTACATGCTGCTGGTGCTGCCGATCATCATCCTGGCCGTCATCCGCATGCTCGATATTCTCTCCCGGAAGGTGAGCCTGAAGGCGCTGGCGGTGGGCTATGCGTCCCTCTTCCTCGCGGTCAGCGCCTTTTATATGCCCGTGGTCCTCGCCTGGCCGATGACACGGGATTATTATTTAATGTTGATTCGATTCACGGGTGTGTGAGCTTTACTTATAATTATTATCAATCCAGGCCTGCACCACCGCCTTCACGTTCGCGGGCTTGGTGCTGTTCTTGACGAAGCGCTCGGCCCAGCCGCCCGGTCCAACCCAGGTCTTGTTGTAAACCATATCCGTCGGTTTTAAATTGGGGCTGGCGCCATTCTTGGCGACCGGGACGCCATAACCACCTTGGGCATCATTCTGATTGTGACAGGCGCTGCATAGCTGCCCATCATCCCTTCCCGCCTTCTGACTGGAAATAACTTCCGCCAGCGTTTTGCCGTCGATGCTGGGGTTGGGTGCGAGCCCAAATTTTGCGGACGAGATGGGCTCATTCCAACCCACCAAAACCTTTTTCGTGACTGCACTGGCATTGGCGCTCTCCATGTTTTTCATGACTCTTGTCGCGGACGGTTCATCGGTTCCGCAGCCTAACAAAAGACACAGAAGAATGATGAAACCAGAAATTCGTGCCAAGGGATCGTCCTCCAAAAACTCTCAAAAACCGCTCTGTGTGTAAAAAAACTTGAGGCCCCGGATCGGGTCTTTATTCAGCGAAAGTCACATAAAAACGATGGTTTGCAGTAAGCAAGATCAGGGCCAAACGCTAAGTCTCGGGAAGGATTCAGGCGGCCCCCTTGTGCGCGAGCGTATTCGCGCATCCTAGGACCTAGGTCTGAGGCATCTCACAAAGTCCTGCTACCAAAGTCCGCTAGCCGGTTCGAGCGGAGATTTTTACGTCGTGCCCTGGATGGATAGGGACCTGAGCAATTCTTAAATCGAGCCCATTGGCGTTGCAATGCTTTGTTAAAGGTCTAAATTATTGTCAGCTTTGACCAAAATATGAGGATCATCATGCGTCGACTCATGCCCGTGGGGCTCGCCACTGCCTTTGCATTGGCCGCCCTCAGTCCCGCTCTTTATTCCAAGGCGAAAAATCTTTTCACCAATATGGATGCCACCGTCACCTGCCCGGCTCGCGAAATCGTGACCGTCTCCAGCACGGCCGATGTCCAGGCGGCGGTTCGAAAAGCGAGGGCCGAGGGTCTTTCGATCAAGGCCGCGGCCAAAGGCTGGCAGGGTTCCAATAATAATTCCTGCGTTGGCGACGGCGGCCTGCAGATCGACACAGGAGGCCTGAATCAGATCGTGCGCGTGGATCCGGATACGATGCTGGTCACCGTCCAGCCCGGGATCAAGCTCTGGGATTTCAATCAGAAAATGCATAAGGATTGGGGGCTGATACTTTCGGCCGTCCAGGAATATGCAGAGCCCACCCTCGGCGGGATGCTCGGCAACGGAACCCACGGTTCGACCCTGCACGAACCCTCGTCCTCGATTCAGGACTACCTGCGGTCGGTGACTGTCGTGAACGGCCTGGGTGAGGTTCAAACAATCAACGGTGATGAGCTGGATTTTTACGCCACTAACCTCGGTGTCCTTGGAATCCTGACCGAAGTCACCCTGCAGCTGCAGCCGTCCTTCAAAGTTCAGGCCAAGGTCAGCGCCCATGATGAAGCCAACCTTGCCCAGGATATTCAGGAGCTGGCTGGCGCTCATTATGGAACCAACGTCACCTGGTTTCCGGGGCAGAAGAAATATACGGTGACCGCCTTCGACAAGGTCCCGAATGAAACCCCCGGCACCGCCCACAACGGTCAGCCTGAAGCCGCCTGGTGGCAAAGGGCCCTCATGCCCCTTATTTTTAAAGCCTCGCACGTCGGGCCTTCGCGCGCCGCCACCTGCTTTGTGGAAAAGCAGCGTTTTGAAATGAAAGCCAAGAGTTATTTCGGCGAGGAGTTCGGCAAACCTTTGGAACCGGCGGTAGGCTGGGCGCATGAGATGATCAACTTCGTTTGCCGCGACCGCTGCCCTTTCAATGCTCTGCCTTATGCTTTGGAGGAAATTGCGATCGACCTCAAGGATCTGCCGGGCTTCATTCAGAGAGCTCAGGAACTTTTCCATCAAACGGGGGCCTGCATGCCGCTCAACGGCATCTACTTCCGCTTTGGTCATGGATCGCGCGGGGCGCTCGGCATGGCGAGCGGAAGGGAAACGGTCTACATCGGGATGGAATATGTCCGTAATCCCTGGGGCAATCGTTATCCCAGAGATTTTGAGGTGATTCAGGAGCTGGAGCAGCTCCTGCTTCGCGAATACAGCGGAAGACCGCATTGGGGCAAGAACCAGCATCCGATGTTCGAAAACATCCGGGACCAGTATCCGCGTTTCGCTGAGTTCGAAGCCTATCGCGAGACGCAGGATCCAGGCGGCATCTTCATGAACGATTTCTATTCCCGGATCAATGGGCGCGTCAGCCCCACGGCCGCCGCGAAGAATTGCGTTGTGGATCAGGCCTGTTACTGTGAAGCGGATGAGCATTGTCCGAAGGGTTATAGCTGTGAAGAGGGCCTTGTCTATCCCGAAGCCCGGGTGTGCCGCGCTCGCTGAGCGCCTCTTTCAAACGGACTATGTATAAAGATTTCACGCTGATAAACTTGTTTTTCCGATGTTTCAATCAACCCCGCAGTCAGTCGCATTGGTAAGGTGAGCAAGTTCTGACCTCATCCCCGAGGTCAGGCACCTGTTCTGAGCTGAGACCCCATTGTTGCCCTGACTGCGGAGACACACATGAAGACCTCTCGAATTTTGCCTGTGCTTGCGTTCAGCAGCCTCCTCCTGACCAACTGTAAGATGACCCGTCCCGAATTGGATCGTTCCAACTCCTCGACTCTCTCTGATGTGAAGGTCGTCGAACTCGACAAGGGTGGTTGGGGCAGCTTCGATTTCAAACTCGAACGCCTGCGCCCGTCCCCGGAAACCGTGCAAAGCAGCTACCAGAAAGTTGCAGGTCAAACCATTGTTGCCAAGACCAAGGTGCTTTATGGTGACTATAAACTGCTCCTGACTTATAAGGATGCTCAGGGCAAAGCGATCTATGAATCCTGCCCCAATGATAGAGCCAAGGAGCATAACATTCGCGTGCCGACTTATTCCGTAACGGTCCAAGTCTGTTCCATCGGCGGCTCAACGCCGATTGGCACCGTTGTCGGTGACGGCGCGGATGTCATCGTGAAACCCGAACTCGCCATTCCTGGTGGCAAGACTCCAGAAACGCCAACGCCGAACACGCCCGCGCCTCCGGTTACCTCGGGGTCGTTCGTGGCCCAGCACGGCATGCTGAGCGTTTCCGGGAATAAGATCGTGGATAAGGATAAGAAGCCCATTCAGCTGAAAGGAATGAGTCTTTTCTGGAGTCACTGGTCAGGGAATTTCTGGAATTCCGATGCCGTGACCTTCATTAAGAAAGACTGGAAGGCCACGCTGATTCGGGCCGCCATGGGTGTGGAAGATGGTGGTTATTTGACCCAGCCCAATGCCGAGAAAGACCGGGTGAAAACCATCGTCAACGCTGCGATGAAAGAAGGCATCTATGTGATCATCGACTGGCATGATCATCACGCCACGCGCAACACGGCCAAGGCTGTGGAGTTTTTCAGCGAGATGGCCGGTCTTTACGCGAACAATCCCCATGTGATTTTTGAGATTTACAACGAGCCGCTGGACGACAGCTGGGAGCAGGTCAAGGCCTATGCTGAGACGGTGACCAAAGCGATCCGCGCGAAAGGCGCTCAGAACCTTGTGATCGTCGGCAGCCCTTCCTGGTCGCAGCGTGTGGACCTGGCTGCGGATAATCCGGTTCAGGATAAGAATGTGGCCTATACCCTTCACTTCTATTCCGGGACGCACCGCCAGGACCTTCGTGATAAGGCTACCTATGCTTTGAACAAGGGTATTGCCCTTTTCGTCACGGAATTTGGTGTCTGCGACGCTTCGGGTAACGGCAACATCGACCTCGCGGAAGCGGATCGCTGGATGGCCTTCATGGATCAGCATAAGCTGAGCTGGGCGAACTGGTCGCTGTTTGACAAGAATGAAAGCGCTTCGGCTTTGAAGCCGGGTGCCAATCCTAAAGGCGGCTGGACCACGAATGATCTGACGGAATCCGGCAATTATATCCGAAAGAAAATGATGGAATAAGATCAAGGGCAGGCCGACCTGCCCTTTTTCTTTCTTGGGAGAGAACCTTCGGCTGCATGCCGACAGAGGCGAACGCCGTGTGAGGCGGACGCCGATAGACGGCCTTCGGCTGCGCAGAAGGCTTACGCCGACGCCGACAGCCTATCCAGCATGCGCAGAAGGTACTGGTAGAAATGATCCACACTCGCAATTTCCACACTTTCATCCGGGGAGTGAGCGTTTTCGATGGTCGGCCCAAAGGAAACCATATCAATCCCCGGAATTTTCTCGCCTATGATCCCGCATTCCAGACCAGCATGAATCGCCTTCACAGCCGGATCGCGACGATAAAGTTCCTTGAACGTGGCCTGGGCCAGCTTCAGCACGGGTGATTCCAGATTGGGTTTCCAACCCGGATAACCGACGCCTGCATCCACTTTCGCTCCGCCCAGCTGCAAACAGGCCGCCGCGGTGTAGGCGACATCGGCCATTTCCGAAGCGACGGAACTGCGTTGACTGGTCGAGATCACCACTTCATTTTTCGTGCTGCGAATCACACCCAGGTTACTCGATGTTTGCACGAGGCCCGGAATGTCGGCACTCATCTTCGTCACACCGTGCGGAATGGCCGCGACGGTGGCGAGGATCTTGTTCTGCAGCGCGCGGGCCCAAACTTTCCCGCGCCGGGTCTTGACCTGGGCTATGGATATCTTCACGCCAGGATCAGACGCCTGAAGTTCGGCCTGGATGACCTCCTGGAAACGCTCCATCAGCTGGACCGATTCATCCCACTGCACCTGCGGCAGATAAAGCGTGACATCAGCCTCACGGGGTATGGCGTTGCGTTTATTCCCGCCGTTGAAAGCGGAAACCCGCGCCCCGCGTGCTGTCAAAAGCACCGCGGCCCGCGCTGCGATCTTGATGGCATTGCCGCGCTGTTTGTCGATATCAAGACCCGAGTGTCCGCCTTTCAGACCTTTGACGCTGATGCGCACGATGTGACTGCGCGCCGGGGCTTTCTCCCAGGCGAGTTTCCAGCTGCCATTGGTATCGCGGCCACCCGAGCAGCCGACGTAGAGAGCGCCTTCCTCTTCGCTATCCAGATTCAAAAGGATGCGCGAGGAAATCAGATTCGGATCCAAAAGCTTGGCACCCGTCAGACCGGTTTCCTCATCAATGGTCAGCAGGAATTCCAAAGGACCATGCTGGACTTTTTCGTCCTCCATGAGCGCGAGACTGGTGGCGACAGCGATGCCGTTATCGGCGCCCAGCGTGGTGCCCGTGGCTTTGATGTGGCCCCCGTTCCGTTGCAGGCGAATGGGGTCCTTATTGAAGTCGTGAGCCGTCTCCGCATTCTTTTCACAGACCATATCGAGATGCCCCTGCAGGCAAATCGAAGGCGCGCCTTCACGCCCTGGAGACGCTGGTTTTCGAATGAGGAGATTGCCAATGGCATCCCGATCGACGCTGCAGCCCGTGCGTTGAGCGGTTTCTATGACATAACGGGCAACGGCCGCCTCGCTTTTGGACGGGCGCGGTATCGAGGATATGGCGGCGAAGTGCTTCCAGAGGAGTGCGGGTTCCAGACCCGAGACTGCTTCAGACATGATGGCAAAGCTCCTTTGTGCAGGCGGCGATAATTCGCCTGAGGACGGTGTTTCCATCCCTAGACTAAGGGACAGCAGAGGAAGATATCAAGAAATTTAACAGACTTGGCCCAGCTGACAGCCCCGGGATAAACCCGCAAACAGGCGGTGGATAGCCAGTTAGCGAATTTTTGTGACTTTTCAAACGCAATAAAGAAGCGTTACCATCGTCCTGTGAAATGCCCGAATGGTCGGGCTTACAAGAAAGGTTATTGGTATGAAAAAAGAAAAATCCCGTAAGACCAGCAAATGGGCCCAGGACCTCCTGTCCCGTCTGGCCGCTGGCGCTCTGTTCAGCTCGCTCATGAGCTGAATCCTCTTCTCTTCCTCGATCCGTCCTCAAAACGATGTAATCCCTACAAAATTTCAAGATGACATGGTTGCGGTATGACCGATGAATTCCGACGGCGAAGCGCCTTCGGCAAAGCGCCTTCGGCCATGCCCCATACGAACTTCCTGGGGACTCCATTCCCCCACAAGGTAATAGGAAGGGAAGTTCAAAATCCTTCCATCGGACTTTGAACCCCCTCCCTGGAATGGAGTCAGAAGCGGAACAGATTATTGGACCTGAGAGTTAGGATTGCAGCTGTTGAATGTTGCGCCAGTTTTCTCTTCGATTTGGATGCTGGGGTCAGCGGTCAGACGCTCGTCGATGACTGGACCGCAGAGGTCAGCCAATTTCTGAACGGCCTGAAGGCCTGCGCAATCCAGTTCGATGTCAACAGCTGGAACAGTCAATTTATATTGCTCCAACACAGTACAAGCGGCGGTGGCTGGACCTACTTCCACGTCTTCAGCTTGGAAGGGTACTGCGTAACCTTTCAGGCTGAATGAAGCGCCGATTTGCTTGGTGTTCTGCACTTCTACGCTTGGCGCTTCAGCAGCTGGGCGCCATTCGGTGGTCACTTGCTTACAGGTCACGACAGCTTTGAAAGGTTTCAGCTGCTCGTTGGCTGAAAGCTCAGTACACTTGTTTTTCAGACCTTCGAGGTTCATCGAAGATTGGCTGCCGCCTTGAGCTGCAAAAGCCGATGCAGAAACTGCGAAACTGAGCGCCAGGACAGACATGGAGAATGTTTTCATCGAAGTAATCCTTATGCAAAGATGGTGTTATACTAAACAGCTGGACGGTCAGGGTTAGAACATCCCTGCCTTTTCCAGAAGTTTTCGGATGTCGCTATTGTATTTTTTGAACTCGGGATTGTACTGATCCTTGTTGTCCTTGCCTTGAGGCAGGAACACCATATCAGGATGGAAGTTCAGGCTTGGACCGATCCACTCGCCCGCGATGATCTTCAGCCGACCGTTGGCATCGGGCTTGGCCTCGTAATAAAGACGATATTCATAAGTCGGAGCCGCAAGGTCAGAAGCAAGGCTGGTCGCCGAGTTATCGACGCTGGCGCGCTGCCGGGTCATCCAGGGGAAGGCTTTCACGACAAGGGCCTGGGGCCTGTTCGGATCTTTCATGATGTTCACGGCCATGCGGAAGACGGGCTTCGACCAGATCTCGGGACCTGGATCCTCGTCGATGACGATGGGTTTTTTCTGCTTGCCCAGATATTCTTCCACGATGCGATGGAACGCTTCGGGGCGCAGATCCTGAATCAGCCCATCGGTGGCGGCGAGACCCTGATAGCGGCGGCCGTAGATTTTGGGCTTATAGCCTTCATAATACTTGATTGTCAGAGCTTTCAGATCGCTCGGCGTGAAGTTGACGCCATCAATGTTCACATCCTTCTGCGGCTCGGGCGTCGTGATCGCGGCCATGGCCCAGGCATCGCAAAGGCCTTCCCATTCCGCAGCGGCGCCATCGAAGCTATTCTCTTCCCATTCGACGATCTTGCTGCCCTTGCCTTGGCTGTTCAACCACTGATCCAGTTTCCGCAATGGAGAGTCGCCGGCTTCAAACATGCTCTTGTTGCGACGCGGATACCAGTAGGCCGCCCATGGGGTGCCGTTTTCCTGCGAGCTATAGATAATGGTTTTGTTTTTATCATTCGCCACCGTCGCGATATTTGCCGGATCAATCGTCAGTTCACCCAAAGCGTCGAAGACTTCGCGCACCGCGGCCACTTCCTCTTTGGGATAGGTCAGCGCACCCAACACCGTCGCGTCACCGTCATTGGCCGCCAGCAGCTGGCGCAAGGACGAATAGCGATCCTTGATTGCGGTGACATCGCTCGTGCCCTTCTGATAAGCCGAACGGATTTCCATCAATTCATTCAGGTCAAGCTGGGCTTTGTAAAGGGCGACGTTATCACCCGCCTCGGCGAGCTTTTTGATTTCTTCCTGTTTCGCATCTATTTGGGATTGAACGTCATTGCAGAGAGTTTGTAAATCAGCCTGGCATCCAGGATTCTCCACCAGGTTGCCCTGAGAATCTATGTAACGGTATTCAGTTTTCTGTTTTTCTTCCTGGCAAGCTACGGTAATCAGCAAAGGCAGAATAAGCGCTAACTTCTGACAACAATGCATGGTGTATCCTATCTACATAACGTTTTCGGGAGCCTTCGGGCTCGATTGAACTGACAGGACCCCATTTGCAGAAGTCGTTCCAAAATGAGGAAGGCATGAGAAACGGCTTGAACGGTTTATGAAGCGAGAAAAACAGCGAACTGTCTGTAGCGGGGATAGTACAGCGGTGATTGCATTTCCATTCATGGAATCGACGCCGCATGGGGATTTCCATGAAAGAGAGAGTGGAAAGATTGAAGCTGTTAAATTTTTTTAAAGCGTGGAAAGGAATCCTGCTTTGCTTTCTGCAGCTTCACAAGCGAAAAGCGCGGCCCCTTCTGCAGTTTCAGGCTTAAGCTTCAGAAGAGGCTCTGCGATGGGTTAAAGCGTGGACGCATGGAGATCCATCCCGGTGGCAATTGGCCTCGCAAACCATAGCGAGTCCAGAGCTTCGTGGGGGAAGGGCGCGGATGCTATTCTTCATCTTCGCATCCATGGACAAGAGAAATTCACAAAGCGGCCTTCCCGGTTTTCGTCAAGGCCAGCGGGCCAAACGCCTTCTCGGAAGCACCCACCCTCGATTTCAGCCTTTTTTGCGAGTCGCTGTTTGCTTTCGTAACATCGACTCTTGGGAACTTTGAGAAGCCAAAGACATGTAGGGAATTCGTGATAGCGATTGAAAACTCTATGAAGACCTTTGGCTTCAGGCAGATCGGCTACCCATAATTTACTATGCGGTTGCTCTGAGCGACGGCCGTAAGCGGACTAACGATCATCCTCGTCATGCCTGCGTTCAATGGGGTTCATGACCTTGAGCGGTCGATATTCGTCGAGGACCCTATTGATGACATCCATGGATCGCTGCACTTTCGGATCGATGCCGGACACCGAGCAGCGACGCAAACGATTGCCACGCTTCCAGTCAAGCAGACATTGACAAATCTCCCGCAAGGGAAAAAGCAGAAATCGCCGAATCTGACTGTGAATGTAAGCAAGACTGACAAATCCGATCAAAGAAAGCAGCGTCACTGACCAGGCGCCCCCCACCGCCGTCAGGCGAAAGGTTTTCAGGGTCTGGGCCCAATGCGTTTCATAAGACTGGGCCAAGGCCAGGATTGTCTTCTCCGTTTCGGCTCGCAGCGCGGCGTCCTGGTGCAAGGTGCGGCTATCGAGTTTGGAGAGCGGCAAAAAGAGCGTGACCGGATGTTTCGCATTCTGAAGCTGATGGCCGGTCTCCGTGAGCGCCTGACTCCAGGCCAGATTCCAGGTCGCAAAATCGGGATCGGGGTTCTGCAAAGAAACTGTCAGGGCATTCAGACTGCGCCTCAGGCCCAGATCGACATCAATCGGAATCCGCGTTTCGTCATTGGCCATGCGTTCCAAAAGATACACGGTAAAAAAACTCAGAATGACCTGTATGATGAGAAGAGAGAGCATGCCTCGATGAAAGCGCCGCTCGAAAACAAACATTAGCGTGGCTCCTTCGTTTCATCCAGAAGACGCGAAACACTGCCGATCGTCGATACGACGACCAGGATATCATCACGATGCAGGACTTCCTCAGGCTGCGCCAGCTTCACTTGCCCGCTCTGAGCGGCGCGAATCGCTACGACTGTCATTTCGTAGCGGCGGCGCAGATTCAGGTCCAAAAGGGATTTATTGGCAAAAGCACCCGGCGTTTTGAATTCCGTGACCACCAGATCCGATCCCAGGGACATTTCCTCCAGAATGGCTTCGTTGATCACCCGGTTGGCGAAACGCTCGCCAAAGGCCCATTCGGGATTGATCACCTCATCCGCACCGACCAGGCTCAAAATCCTTGCGTGGAGTTCATCATTCGCCCTGGCAATAACCCGCCGCGCGCCCATCTGCTTTAAAAGCGCCGTGCAGATGATCGCAGCTTCCTTGGACTGATCCCCTGTCGCGCAGATGCAGACGTCACGCGACGCGGGGTTCAGCTGCCGCAGCATGTCCTCGTCGGTCGCATCGCAGCAGAGCACCTGGGCCGCATAGGCGGAAGCCATCTGCACCTTCTTCTGATCGACATCCAGCGCAATCACTTCAGCATTTTTTTTGGCCAGGGTTTTGATCAAACCCATTCCGAACTGTCCCAGTCCGATGACCATGATCTGCTTTCTCATAGAAACTCCACATCCTTCCAAGGAAATGCTTAGCTGACCACCACGTCTTCGCTGGGCAGAGTCCAACGCTTCCGTACCGGCTGCTCCAGCATAAAGATAAAAATTGAAAGAGCGCCCACCCGGCCCATGAACATACAAGCCATAATTACCGCTTTACCGAAGGCATCCAGCTGCGGGGTAATGCCAAGCGAAAGTCCCACGGTGCCGAGGGCGGAGATCACTTCAAAGAGTAATTTCTCGCTGTCGATCGGCTGCGACAGGATGAGAAGCAGGAAGGCAACCGTAGCCACACCCATGGCCAGAAGCGTGACCGTGAAAGCCCGATAAACTGTTGTATGTTTCAGGTGACGGCCAAACATCTGAACCTCCATCCGGCCGCGGATGATATTGGCTGCGGTAAAAATCAAAACCATGAAGGTCGTGGTTTTGATACCACCGGCGGTACCGCCTGGGCTGCCGCCGACGAACATCAAAAGCATCATGACATAAATGGAGGGCTTGGTGAGCGTTGTCATATCCACGGAATTGAAGCCGGCGGTCCGGGTCGTGACCGATTGAAACCAGGCATTATGCAGCTTATCCACAAGGGATAAATCCTTCAGGCTGGCATTCCATTCCAAAGCCAGGAGGATGGCGGTGCCACCGAATAAAAGAGACACGGTGGCAATCAAGACCAGTTTATATTGAATAGGAACGGGGCCCTCGCGACCCATGCGCGGCATGGCCATCACAAAAGCCGGCGACAGACCGCCGATGATAATCAGCGCAGCCACGGTATGCAGGACCAAGGGATTTTGGTTCCAGGGTATGAGGTTGGTGCTTTCGAGCGCAAAACCGGCGTTACAAAAACCGGAGATGGCTGCAAAGATGCCCTTCCAGGCTGCCATGCCCCAGGATTCACCACCCTTGGCAAAGGCCAGAGTCAGGACGAAGGCTCCGGCCGCCTCGACCAGGAGCGTAAAGATCAGAACCCGTGCCAGCGTGTGGCGCACCTCGGTTTTTAATTTCTTTTGACCGATCGCTCCAAAAAGCGTGGTTTCCTGGGCCAGGCTCATGCGCTGTCCCATCAGGAAAAGGGCCAAAGAGGAAAGAGTCATGATCCCAAGACCACCGACCTGGATCAGGATCATAATAATGATCTGATCGGCGATTTTAAAATCCTTCACCACATCCAAAGTCGCTAAACCAGTCACACAGACTGCACTGACCGCGGTAAAGGCGGCATCTATGAGGGCGATCCCGCCGGCCTCCACCCCTCGGAAAGGGACAGCCAGCAAAAATGTCCCGATCAAACAGAACCAGATGAAAAAGGTGATGACCACACCTTCAGGATGGAAGAAGAGTCCTTCCACAATGGAGGTCATACGCTGCCGCACCCCATTGCGAAAGCGAAAGGTCGGAGCGCAGGCGATCAGACCCAGCACGCTCAGGCGACTGGCGGCCACCAGATAGCTTTGACCTAAAAAGATCGGCGCAAAACCCAGCGCCAGCACCCCGGCTGCGATCCAAAGGCTTCCGCGCTTCCAGGCCTGTCCAGTGTAATACCGATCCAGGAATGAAAAGATCAGACAGAGCCAGGTGGAAAAGACCAGCCAGGCCTGGGCTGTGCTATCGTCCGTGACACGGAAGAGCTGGACCAGAATCCAGTTGAAGCCGGTCATCAGCAGCATGCTTTTCAGAAGATCATGCCGAAACACCTCCGGTCGCCATCGCTCCCGGGTAACGACGCCCGGCAAGAGATAGGCGCTGAGCATGAGGAGGCACAGGATGAAGTAGGCGCGGGCCGGCATCATATACAGATAGAAAAGGGATACGACCGTGGCCGTAACGAGGCCCAAGCCCATGACCCACTGGGCCTTCCGTGCATCAATAAAAAACAGGAAGGCGATCAGGCTTAGTCCAAGGCTGACCAGAAGTCCTGGTTCGAGATGCCAGGATTTCATCTCGGGAATAAGCTGATGACTCGCGCTGAGCACGATGGCAAAACTGGTTCCGAGTGTCAGAAAAAAACCCAGCTTCAACGGATTCAAGTACAGGAACTTCAGCATCATGTCCGCCCAGAAATTTCGCGACCTGCCAGGGATTTTAGCATAGGATGCGCACAGAGTTACCCAGAATATCAGACGCAGGTGACCTCTGCCAGGAAGGACCTTTAATTCCATGAATACGACCGCCGTCTCCTCTTTTCATTTGGACCCTGAAACGCTCCAGCGCGAGCTCAAGCTTGTTCTTGATCTGAGCATGGCTCATCTGCACGAATTGAGACAAAGCCCGGTCAAGCCTGATCTGAAACCGGGCGCCGTCGCCGCCGCCTTTCCCACCGAAGCGCCCGTGGTTCCCCGAACAATGGACGAACTGCTGGAGATAGTGAAGGGACATCTTCTTCCCGCGATCACTCACTGGCAGCATCCTCGCTTTTTTGCGTACTATCCGGCAACCACATCCATACCGGCTATACTGAGCGAACTCCTCATCGCCTTCCTGGGATCGGTGGGGCTGCAGTGGAGCGCGAATCCCGCGGCCACGGAACTGGAATGCGTGGTCATGGACTGGATCATGCGCATGCTGCATGCGCCCGCGGATTCACCCTTTCTGCATCAATCGAAGGAAGGCGGCGGCATCATCCAAAATACGGCAGGGGAAGCGATGGCCGTAATCATGGTGGCCGCGCGGGTGCATCAGCATCGCAAGGATCATGGCGAACTTTCGCCTGAAGAACTCTACTGGCAGGATTCCTCGTCCCTGGTCGTTTACATGTCGGATCAAACGCACTTCTCCGGCCCCAAAGCCGTGCGTGTGGCCGGGATGCGGCTTCATAAAATTCCAGCACGAAAACTTGCGCATGGGAATTATGGGATCACGGCCGATGATGTGAAGGCGGCGATGGCTCAGGATCGAGCGCGTGGCTTGACGCCCTGCGCCGTGATTTTGAATTATGGTTCCACGAATACGAGCGGCACGGATGATCTGGAATCTTTCCGTGACCTGCGCGAAACGGAAAACGTCTGGGTGCATGTCGATGCCGCTTATGCCGGGGCCTCGCTGATTCTGCCTGAGTATAAGGAGCGTTCACGCCTGATTCAGGACCTCGCGACTTCGTTTAATTTCAATGGCTCCAAATGGTTTCTTTGCGGGTTTGACTCCGCGTTCCTCTATATCCGCGATCGCCAGCTGCTGAAAGCGGTCTATGCAGCGGGTGACACGTTTATGGCCAAGGCCGCTGAAGAAGAGGTCTATAACCCCGAGTTCAAAGACTGGTCGATTCCCTTGGGACGGCGTTTTCGATCGCTGCGGATTTGGATGGTGCTCTCCTATTTTGGTTTGGAAGGCCTGCAGAATTATCTGCGGCAGTCCATTGCGCAGGCGGACAGCTTCCGTAAACGGATCGACGAATCCGGAATTTTCAAGCAGACTGTCGCGACGGAATGGGGATTGGTGTGTTTTCAGTTGAATACTGACGACAGCAGCAAAAACGAAAGCTTTTTACAGCGGCTTGATGAGCTGAGCGAGCACGGGAAAAAGTTCCTCGTTTATCCCTCGCAGCTGAATGGAGAGCGCTTCGTTCGCTTGGCTTTGGGCAGCGTTCACAGTGAATCCCAGGATATGGAATACCTCTGGGATGTTTGCTTAAAGGCCGCCCATCATCCTCTTAACCACTCGTAAGATTTGTGCATTCCGCCGACATCTGGCATTTGAATGAATCGCCGCTGGCCACGGCGCCTCAATTCAAGGACAGCACTACGAACCTGCGTCGCGGCTGGCGTCATGTGACGATCACCCGCACTGCCGCGAATTCCAGCGGCAAGGGCAAGGTTCCATCATCAAGATCTGCTGCAGGCCAGAACCAGTACCAAAAGCCGAAGGCCACAATCCAGAGTCTTTGACTTTTCATAAATGTTTTTCCTCCAAATATCGCGGGTGGACTTGCCCACGAACTGCCCAGGTATCGGCAGAATGAAGGAGCGGTCGGTTTCAGACCTCTTATCAGCAGCTTGCCCCGCCCCAGATAGGGCGTTGTAGACTTTACTTCAGGTATTCGCTTCGAAGCGTGGCTCCAGCCTGGGCCCTGCTTTGTTAAAGACCAAACCTGGCTTTACTCGCATTGAATTCCGCCAGCACTTCATCAGCGGTCATGGCCCCGGAACGAATCAGGGTAGGACCGATTTTGCCAGCCCACCAGTTTTCGGTGTGGGGCGTGTTATTGCTCGTGGCTTCAGCCCCTATCAAAATACCATTCTGAATATAGCTGACAGCAACTGTTGCTCCCGCGTCTACAGTGCTGGCAAGGGCGCCATTGACATAGAGTTTGGCATAACGGCCATCGAAAGTTCCTGTAACATGCTTCCAGCCCGTGAATCCCGCTGTGGAAGTCGAAGGCGCTCTATAGGTCCCGCCCGCATAAATCTGAAACCTTACGCTACCCGCCTCAAGTACATTGATGGAATAGCCAGAGCCTTGGGTGCAGCTGATGGAAACTATATAGTACGCCCCAGGCCCCGCAGGTGCCCAGCTGTCTGGAGCCAGCCACTGCGAAATGGAGATGGCCGCCGTCGGTTTAAGCGCACTCAAGTCACCGAGCAGCACATAATCATCAACTCCATCAAAATCCATAACGCCACCGTCGCTGGTCAGGTAAGCGACTCCACCATAAAGAGTCGAATCGAAGGCATTACCAGACAGATCCTTCCAGGTGGTTCCTGTGCCAGGGTATGAGGCCGTGTTACCCGGATCAAAGTAAAGCTGCAATCCGTCAACTGTCTGGCTGCGACTGACGGGTTCGTAAAGCGCCATCTGCCCAACGGAATCACGGACAAGCACAGCCAGAGCGCCGACCGCAAGCTGCGATCCGGTGAGTTCATACGAGGTCGTCGCCTTCGTCCAGTCGAGGAGCACATTGCTGCCACTCAGGGCATTGGCTTCGGCAACCGTATCAATGTCAGCGGAAGCATCAGCCCGCACAAGCTTATAATAAAGATCAGCGGCTGCCGTCTTATCATCCAACGCCGGTCCCCAGCTCATGATCAAGGAATTGAAAACAAAATCGGAAAAGGTCAACGCCGTCCCCACGCTCGGCGCGTTGTCTTGCAGGCTCACAGCCTTCGCCAGCCTTACGTTGCCAAGCTCATCACTGGTGGCGAGCGCGATTGTATAAGAGGATCCTGTCAGGGCGATATTCAATTGAGTGCTTGTCACATTTGCTGTCCAATCCATGACAAGTCCACCAGCGGAAGTCGTGATGGCCGCAACTTCTTCCAGAGTGTCGATAGACTCGGCCGCGGTAGCAAGAACCACTTTGTACTCAATTTTTTCTGGAAGAGTAAAATAGTCTGTTGCTGCTGTCCAGCTCAGGGTGTCGTCGCCGCTCAGCGTGGGGTCCGCCTTAAACCTTGGAGCATCGGTGTCCCAGGCATAGGCTAGGAGTTTAGGACCCAGGCTGGTCATCATACCATCCGCATCGCGAGCGAAAACTTTTCCATAGAGTTCCCCCGCCACTCCAGAATACCGGCAGCCGGTCCGGACACCCAACATTTCATAGGTGCTGCCATTCTCATAACTCTGCAAAACCCGGCAGATATTGGCAAACGTTTGGGGTTGAGCATTCTGCAGCTCAGGAGTAGCCGTCCGGTATGGGCCCCCCATCTCATAGTAATCCGCATAGTCGCTCCTATTACAATAGTCCTCCAGATCCCTATCCCTGCGATCCACTGTGATCGAATAGCTGGTCTTTTTTCGGACGGCCTTTTGCCAGCTTGATCGTTTTACCTTCCCAAGATTTTTTTCAATCGTTTCCAGTGACGTCAAAGCCGCAGCATCCGACGAACAGGCCGACAGATATTCAATCTCTTCAGAAGGCGTGGCTTTATCAACGGCGATACTCGATTTGTGACCAGCATCTCCATACGATATGACTTGTTTGCCATCCAGGTACCTATAACCTGTACTCATCTGGAAGATTTCAAGTGCATCCTCTTTGAAAGCCGGCGCATTCTCATCAACTAAAACGGCAGACTGTGTTCGGTAAGAAGCCAAATTTTTCCCAAGATCGCGGACGAGGACAGCGAAATAATACCTTCTACCTGTAGCCAAACCTGTCGCTTCATACTGAAGCAGATTTGGTGTCCATTCCTGCAGAACTCTGGGCTCCAGCGAGTTGCTGTCGGTAGAATTCATAACTGTCGGGTCTTGCAGGCTGGACTGGGAACTGGCCAGCAAAACTTTGTACTCCAGGCGATCGGCAGGCGTTTCCTGGTCCTGGGCTTGAGGCCAGGTGATGGTAACCGAGGATCCACTGGAGCTGCTTAAAGAGATGGCATCGGCATCAGGCGCTGATTCATCGAGCGTTCGTAGGGAACGCAAGGGCAGGAGAGTCGTGTTACCATCGCTATCTCGCGCGACAATCCCGATAACATAGTCTGTCTCGACAGAGAGACCACTGATTCGCACCTCTTGAATGTCCTGATCCGTTGCTTGCGTCCAGTCCTGCACGATCGAGATACCCGAGGCTTTTTCGAGGATCTGCTCTTTAGTGGGATAACCGAAGTCCTTGTTCCAAACAGCGACCAGATAATCCATTTCTGCGGATTTCGTCGTATCGTCGAGAGCACTGGGAAAGGCTATGGTGGCTTCTTCTTTCTTCACCTGCAGGACTTTGGGTACCCCGCCGGTCATTGGCGAAGCGGCGGACTGAGTGGAAAACTCTTTGATCTCCATGATGCGAATGCGTTCAAACTTGTTCTGTTCAAGCAAGGCCAAGGCATAACTTTGATCGGGAACGAGCCCCTGCAGGAATGCCAGGGATACGCGTGGGCTCCAGTCACTCACGATTTGGACGTCATCGGATGTGGCTGCAATATTGGCTTTTTCAACGGAATCAATGAGATCCCTGCTCTTGGCAAGGACGATCTTGAATTGACTCTCCGGGTTGAGCGTCACATCCAGGTTGAATGTGGCCTGACTCGAATCGAGATAGACCTGCTGTACATTGGCGAGGGAATCAAAGCATGAGTAGCATTGTCCTTTCCGCTTGACACTGCAAGTGGACATCAATACGGCCAAGAGAAAACCGAAGATCACGTAAACATTCTGCACGATTTTCATGGGAAATTCCTCGTCCTGTCCATGGCTTTTGCCCAACTGCTATTGTCCAGAAAGCTCATCAATTTTAGCCTTGAGCGTCGTGGCATCCACAACCCCGTGAATTTCGATTTCAGCACGCCTGTTCCAATGCGAGGTTGGATTCTGCGATTCCAGCAAAGCCGCGGTGCTTACGCCCATGCTTTTCACGCGGTCACTCGGCAGTCCTTCGTTGATAAGAATAGTGGCCTGACGCTCCCCGCGCTGTGTCGCCACGCGACGATTGATTTCGGCATTGCCTCGTGCGTCGGTGAAACCAGTTACAGTCAAAAATTTCCATTGATCGTCGTGAGCTTTCAGCAGCTTGGCGAGTTCGATCAGAAAGCTTTTGCCTTTGGGTCCGACATCCACTTTTGATTTATCCATAGTCAAGGTCTCAAGTCGCAGACTGATGGTTGTGGCGCTGCGTTTGCTCGCAATCTGTGTCTCGATGCCCCTGAGTCTGCCCATCGAGCGACCAGACAGGAAGATATCGACCCTTTGCCGGGACAAGGTGTCTCCCTCACCCCTGGGAGTTTCTGCTATGCCCAGGCGTTCCCCATTGATCCCCTGAGCAAGGAAGAAATCGTAGACGGATTTTGCCCTCTTCCCGCTCAAGTCGGCACCATAGAGTTCAGTTTCGGTGTTTTCCGCGTAGCCTATGATCGACAAGCGGGTCCAGGCATCAGCTTGCTCCTTCAGTATGTGTGCGAGGCCACCCGCATAGGTCTGCAGTGAGGTCGGTAACTCCGCTTCACCCAGAGGAAAGATCAGCACGCCACTGCCGATGGCCAAAGTCTCTTCCGCGACCTGTGGGGCTGACTCAGGAATCGGTTCCGGGGCAGACACGGCTACAGGAGAGGACTTCAAGGGTTCTGCTGCTGCCGTTTGACCAAGCTCCAGCAGGATACCCAAACCATAGCTGCTGCGATTCTCGCGGTAGAATTTATTGTTGAGGTCCCAGGCATAGCTGGCTTCCAGGTAAGGGCTCCAGGCACCACCCACAGGAAATCGCAGGTGAACGATGGGGGCAAGCCGAGCGACGGTTTGAATGGATTCAGTATCTTCGTAGCCCAAACTGGATCCTTTGCCTGTGGATATGTCACTGACGAGGCCAGCGTGCAGATACGGTTCAACACCAGGAATGGGATAAAGATAGCCGAGTTTTATGAGGATATCGGAAACTTCGACTTCCTGGCTTCTATCATAGTTTTCCCCTGTGGCCTGCCCGCCTCTGAAGCCAATTCCATATTGCAGGTATCCTTGACCAAGAGGCGAATAACCGCCGAGCGCGAGGGAATAGCCCGAGCCTTCCTTGTCGACCTCAAGCGCATCGGTGGTCTTGAGTGAATACCGATCATAGGTTGAAAGGAGGAAAAGCTTGGAGCTTGCGTCTTTGTCTTCAGCAAAAATGGGCGCCGAAGACAGTAAACTGAGGAAGAACCACTTTCTCATCCAGGATTCCCTATCACAAGAGATGTTCAGCCGCGCGCCTCGTGAATGTTTCTCGTAAGAGAGCGTCACGCGTTGGCGGCTTTTCCCGCTTCATTTTTGGCAGCTATAATAGGCTAAGATTACCATGACCGGACTTCGCTAGACAACGCTTCCAGTATGGGATTGAGCGGCCTAGGATGTTCGGCCTAGGCTGAAGAATCTGCGGTCCGTAAAAATTGATTTGTCTGAGGAGAGGACTTCTTAATTCAAGGCGCGGTCTTGAACGATCGAACGCGCCAGCGAACCGAATTCAAAGGTTCGATCCAGTAGAACCTGGATTGATGTCTTTCACCAAAACGGTACCGGCCGTGGTGCCATCAGACTTCCAAAGTTCGGAGCCATACTCCAGGCTGGTGACACGAAAGTAGACATGAGTTCCATCGTAGGCGAAAATACTGGGAATACCGCCTCCACTGCCTTGGATATCCTTAAGCAAGACGGTCCCTTCGCTTGTGCCATCACTCACCCAAATCTCAGTCCCGTGAGCGGCATCGGTTGCGGTCAAAAAGAGCTTGTTGCCTGTCACCACTTTGATTGAGGGAGAGCCGTCCGTCGCACCCTCATAGATATCTTTTACCAGAACAGTTCCGGCCTCGGTGCCATCCGTTTTCCAAAGCTCAATTCCATGAGTTGCGGTTTTGGCACTGAAATACGCAAAACCGCCCATGATGGTTATCGGACCAGGACTGGACCCAGTGGCTCCAGCAGCGATGTCGTTGAGCATCACGGTACCTGCCGCAGTCCCATCGCTTTTCCACATTTCAAGACCGTTGACTCCATCATCCGCTGGAAAGAGCAGGGTGTTACCTAAAACAGCAAGCGTGCTATCAATAACGCCGGACGTAACGCCACGATCGATCTCCTTGATCACGCTTGTTCCCGCTTCGGTGCCATCCGTTTTCCACAGTCTTTTGATTTGATGGGGTGAACTAAACTCCAGGAAATATGCGCTATCACCCATGCCTACTACTTTACCAGGGTAGCTGCTATCGGTCCCTGCCACCACATCCTTCACAAGAACAGTACCGGCGTCCGTACCATCACTGGTCCAAAGCTCAGTGCCATGAGCGGCATCATCGATGTTGAAATAAAGGCGATCCTTGGCGACAGCGAGGTTGCCTGGACCCCCACCATTACTGCCAATATCTTTAACCAATCCCGTTCCATTTGCCGAACCATCGGTCTTCCACAGTTCAAGTCCATGGGTGCCATCATTGAAGGCATAGTAAAACTGTGAGTCCAGCTTCACGAACTTCAGATTTGCATTGGCTGATACCACATTCCCGGTATTATAGAAGATTGACGTGCCGTCGCCGGTTCCATCACTTCGCCAGAGCTGGGTTCCGGTATCACTGCCTTTGGCTAAAAAATAGAGCTGGTTTTGAATCGTGTGGGACATGAAAGTATTGTATGGCGCCCAGGGACTGGCTGCTGAATTCACTTCATGCAAGAACGTTGTCCCTGCTTCCGTCCCATCGGTCCGCCACAGACCGCGTTCACCGCTTGTACCGCTGTTCGCATAGAATACGAGAATTTTTTTACATTCAATGGCCACATCGCTTGGATTTTCTTTGACTGTTCCAGATCCGTTCGTGATCGAACATTCATTCAACAAGGAATCGACCCATTGACCGTCCAAGCTATCAATGGCTACTGCATAGCTGTCACCTTCCTTCAGGACAGCCGCAAAAGTGAAATTACCGTCTTCTGTGAGCGTCAAGGATTCCGATTCATTGAGATTGAAAGTCAGACTCGCGCCCGGCAAGAGACCACTCACAGTACCCTTCAAAGTATAAGTGGGAGCGAGCGTCTCTGCCCCGGCCGTGGCTGCGGCAGTGTTGGTCTTCTTCTTCTTCTTCTTCAAACAGGCGCTGCTATTCCACGCCAAAGTCATCATCAAAAGAGCGAGCCTGGGCTTTTTCATCTGTCACATCCTAAGTGCAATGATCGTCTCGAATTCAGGCTTTGATTCGGCAGCATGGGCCAAACCTTGAGCCATTGACGATCATGCACGCAAGATTTGAGAGTATAATTTCAATCGACTCCCTTGATTTTGTGCAGCAGCTATTTATACGAAGTTAAAAGTAGAGCAAGACCACCCAAAGCCTAGCCCGAAAGGCCTAAGCCGTCTTTGAGGAACCCATGCAGGCTTCATTTCATGCATTCCTTTGAAAGGTCAGCGGGGCGGGAAACGGTTCGTTCGTGATCAATGACAGCGGGCCCTGAGCGGCGCCCGCAGCGAACGCATGCTCAAGAGCAAAACACTGGATAGAATACATACAGCCGAGATCACATAGCTTGGCTTGATCGTCTCACCCAGAACGAAGTAGGAAACAGTGGATCCGATCAGGGTCTGCAGGCAGATAAAGCCACTGACCGTGCTCGCCGGCAAATGTTTCAAAGTCCAGAGATTCAAGAAATAATTGATGACCGTAGGGCCGAGGACGATAAAGCCGAGGGTTCCGATCAGCTGGGGTGTGAATCCGCTGACGACTGGAGTGCTGTCCATGGGGGCCTCCTTTAAAAAGAGGCTCACGATGGACCCGTTAGGATCCTGCATGAGCTGCCAGATCCAGCTTCCCAACAAGAGCAGAGCGAACCAAACGACAGCGGCCCCGAACATGCGGCTCGTGAATTCCACCGCGGACTGCCGGCCCACATAATCGCGCGAGATGACGAGATAGAAAGCGTAAACAGCAGCGGATACGAGGCACAGGGCGTTCCCCAGAAAGATCGAGGCGTCCAGCTTTTCGATCATGTGCAAAAGCCCTTCACCAAAAAGCAAAAGAACGCCCATGCCGCCCAGAAGAAGGGTGATGGCCTTGCTCCATTCGAAGCTCTCGCGTTTCAAAAGAATGGCGAAGCCGTAAGTGAAAAGTGTGATGGAAGGAACGACGACGACCGTGGCTATGGCGGTGGTGTGGGTCAGAGCGAGGATCAGAAGGAACTGATTCAACGCGATGCCGAGGAGCGAGAGCATGAAGTAGACTTTCGCGGGCGTTTTCGTTCCGACGCCTGATCCCGTCTTGCGGCTTGACCATAATTTATAAAAGACAAAGAACAAACTCGCACCGAGCACCGTGCGAATTCCAAAGAGCGCCAGTGGAGTCAGGGTATTCAACGCCAGTTTTTGCGCGACCGGGAGTATTCCAAAATTGAGCTGCACGAGCATCAGGGCAAGAAAGGCAAGCGGCATAATCGTGACCATTTCGCGGAAAGTTAGTTGGCCTGAAAGCCAAGTCTATCAGGCACAAGCATGGTCCTTCTACTCCCATTGATGGCTCCTTGCAAGAGGCGAAAGATGCAGCCGCTGGGGACTGAAAACCCCTGGACATGATTTATGTTTCCGGGTGTACAGAGGCAAATTCGATTGACATCCCACCCCGGCCCGGGGCCAAATGATGGGAACATCGTCCTTGGAAAGGAAGCACCATGCGCGCGTCGATCCTGGTCCTTTTCTGGCTTTTCCTGTCGAGCTGCCGTCATGTGGATCTTCTCGATGCCCGTCCCGAAAAAGCTGGCATGGATGCAGGCGTCAGCTGGCATAAGGATCTGCAAAAAAACCGGCCGCATTGCGCCGGGGTGCTGGACATCCGGGGTACCGACACCTGGTCCAGCCGTGTTCTGCGTTGGTTCACGCCCCTGAGCGAGAACCACAGCCCATTTCAGTTGCAAGAGGCTGGCGCAAACAGCGCCGTCAACCTCCCTGGTCAATCGCCCTTTGTATTGAAGGATAGTGAACTGAGCGGATGGGATCGCATCTATGTGGAGTCGCTGCGACTTTACGTGACTCTGCCACAGGCCATAGCCGCCGCGTATAATCCCGTCTATCTTGGCGAGAAGACTCTCGGCACAGAAACGTTTGCGGCGTTTTTCTTCACTCTGAAACCTGGAGATTGGAACGACCCATCTTTGGACCAGTATATCGCCTATTATCCCAAAGGCTCACCGAAGCTCACACTTGTGCAATTCACTTATCGCGACCTGAGCCGCTCCTATGTCGGCTGGTTGCGTTATGGGCCGGACAAGGCTTTCGCTGCCTTCCCCTACCCGTCCTCTGTCAGCATACTTGATGATAGCGACGCGCACGAGGCGGTTCATACCGTGGAGATCAATTCCATGACCTGCCTGCCATGATTTCAGGCTGCCAAAGGCAGATCTATGATGAAATGCGTATGACCCTCGCGTCGTTCATAAGAAAGTTCGCCCTGCATGGATTGAACAATGCCGTGGCTACGGCTTAGACTTAAACCAGCGCCTTCACCGACCGGCCTTGTCGTAAAAAAGGGCTGAAAAAGATGGGTCTGGAGATCCGGAGGCACACCCGGACCGCTATCCTGAATCGTCAGTCGCACCCGGCTGCCGCTGGAGCTGTCACGTTTCTTCAAATGCACCACGATTTTTTTCTCGGGGACTTCATCCAGGATATCAATGGCATTATCGAGCAGCATCAGGATCACTTCCATGCTGCGAGCTTCCGACCCCATCACCTGATAGGATCTTGTATCGAGATCCAGTTGCAGCTGGATACCGCGGTCCTTCATTCTTTGGTCGCAGAGGGACAGCGCTTTCTGAACAGCATCGGCCAGGGAGAAAGAGTCCCGCTCGGATACGTCATCATCCTGCGAAAAAGAGCGCAGGGCATTCACAATGAAGGCAATGCGATCAGCACGCTCAGCTGCATCAGCGCCACGAGGAGCCCGGAGCAGGACATCAAAGCCAGAGCCAGGCCCACCCAACGCTGTCGGAGTTTGATATGAAGAAACTCAGCAACGAAGAGCGGGGCCACGATGTGAACCATGGAGGGCGTGGCATAAGGGAAGTTATGAAAGACCTTCGGCAGGCGGTACCAGAACACCGAGTAATAGGCCGATGAAAAGCACATGGCCAGCGTGATACAGCCCACGACAGCGAGGTAGTAAAGATAAACCTTATCCCGCACCGAAAAATAAAGGCTGAGGTTATGAAAGAAAAGAGCCAGAGCGAGGCCGAAGTAAAGCCCATAAGCTGCGAGGTAAATCCAGTCCAGCTGGCTCTGGGCGTCCTCGGACTTAAAAGAAAGTGGCTATCCTCAAGGCTCTTCGACTGCATGCGCAAGAGCACAGTATGAACAGCACCCGGCGGGACATCCAGCCGAATTCCAGAAAGATTCAGTTTCAGATCACGGCCCGACCAGGGAGAAAAAGTGCCGTTGGCCACCTTCTTCACAAGCTGTCCGTTCGCATCGTAGACAAAGAAATCGGCTATCGTCGGCGACGCATAGGCCAGCGACAAGATCTTATGGGACGTTTGCGTGTCCTCATTCTGAAAGCGCGCCCGCAGCCATATGATATCGTCGCCGTAAGGCCAGGATTTTGGGTTCGGCGTCCAGTTCTCGTCACTCTGCTTCAACATTTCAGGGTCAAGGGCAACGCCCCTCTCTTCAATCTGAGAGACGAAGGCATCACTGACGTCCACTGTTTCAGACATCGAAGACAAGGCGAAAGGAGCTGCTGACCCGCCCTGGGCTGGCAGAAGGAGAAGACTTAAAATAGAGAGAAATTTCTTTAAAAACCAGCTCATGGATCTGGTTTCGGAAAGCAGCAAGGAAACTTAAGGGAGGCTTCGATGCCGGCCTTGGGATTCTTTCCTGGCCGTATATCTTGATCTCATTTCACGGAGGGTGTTTGTGGAAGTCGGCGAAGCGTCTTAGAATGGAAAGATATCCTGAACTCCTTACAATTGAGACACGTTATGAAGCTGCCATCATGGGTAGGCACGGTTCTTATTCTGGTATCAGCCCCGCAGCTTTTGGCCGAAACTTCGCCGCTTGAACTGGCTCCTCTCGCACCCAACGCCGCAGCCGATATTCTTCACAACGAAGAGGTCTGGCAGGCCGCCCAGGCCTTTGAACTCACCTATTCCGTCATCGATCACGCCAAACCCCGTTTTCGAACAGTCTATAAAATGGTTTATGATGCCGACGCGCTTTACTTTGAAATCATGTCCTATGATGATGACATGAGTCAGGTGCGGCGAAAATATGGATTGCGTGATCAGCCCATGAGCGAAGATGATGATCGTGTTTCCGTCATGATAGACCCGACGGGACATCGAAAGTTTGGCCAGCTGATCGGTGTGAATGCGGCCTGCGTTCCCTATGATGCTGTGATCGACGAAGTGAATTCCTATCTCGATATCGCCCCGCAGTTCACCTTCACGGCAGAATGCGAATCGCTGCCGGACGGGTGGCGGGTGCGTATGAAGTTGCCATTCCATGAGCTGAAATACAAGACCAGCCCCACCGTCATCACGCTTCTGGTGGAGCGGCGCTATTTGCGGGAATCATTCGGGCTTCTGACATCGAGCCCTTTGGAATATTTTGGATCCTGCATTCTTTGCAAAGCCCAGCAATTTACCTTGACCCCTCCGCCCAAGCAGAATCATATCAAGGCTGTCGTTGAGGCGTTCGCCAGCCGCGAGGACCAAGGCGGCGAACGGCGCAACCGTGAGAATCTGGGCGTCACGGTGAGCCTTCCTTTGGCCGCCGGCACCCGGCTGGATGGAACATGGCGGCCCGACTATTCCCAGGTGGAAGACGACAGTCCCTACCTGCAGGCCAACAGTCCCTTCCCCTTGCCGAAGAGAGAAAAACGCCCCTTCTTTTTGGAAGGCAATGATATTCTCTTTGCTCCTCTTTTTTCCAGTGCCCAAAGTCGATCCATCGTTTCGCCGACCTATGGGCTAAAGCTTCTGAGCCGGCATGAGCATTATAAAGTCTTCGCGCTGGCCGCAGGGGATCAGTCCCAGGTCTATCGCCTGCGACCCGGCACCTATCAGTCGGAGTATGTGGAAGCCAGGACCACATCACAGAACATCATGACCCGCGGCAGTTGGAATGCCGATGAACATTTGACTCTTGGACTTGGTTTCAATGGGAAGCAGGAGAAGGATCTTTATGAGAACGCTGTCGGCAGCGCTGATCTTACTTATAAATTCAATGCAACCCATCGGGTGACCGCGCAGTTCTTGAGTTCCCGTACTGAAAACAAGGCAGATGGCGTGTTGGACGCCTACGAGGAGAAGGGCCGGGCGCAAGCCATCGCCTATGATTATAGTGGCGACCAGACCATGTTCAATATCGCCGGCAAACGCACGGAGGCCGGCTTCGTCAATGACCTCGGCTTCATGCCGGAGCGTGGAACGCAGGAACTCAATTTTTTTGGATCCTGGAGCACCCAGTTGAAAAAGCCGGAATGGATGCTGTCCGACCTTCTTTTCAACATCAATGGTGCTCGCAGATATGAAGATGAATCCAAAGCCCTGATGGCATCGAGCGTGGCCCTGGAAGCCGTTTATGAAACGGATCACTGGATGACCTTCTACTATGCCTGGGCACCCCGGGACATCCAGCGGGTGGACTTCGGCGGCGAGCTCCACGAAGGTAACGCTCAGAAAGCGGGTTTCACTCTAAGGCCACCGCGCTATCTATCATTACTGGAATGCAGCTACCTCTGGGGGCATGCGACCGTCTACAGCGAAGATTCACTGGGCCGCAATCGCAAGACCAGCTGCCGGATCGGGGTCAGCCTGGGTCTGCATGTGTCTCTGGAATATGCGCATGATCATGACAATTATCAGATCGAAGCTCTTGATCATGGCCTGGATGAAAGGGTGCAGAACGGAATTCTGCGCGTCTTCTTCAGTCGCAATCTTTTCATGCGGATAACAGCCCAGCAAAGCAAAATCACTGATTATGCTGAGGTCGTCGAACAGAAGAGCCTGTCCTGGGTTCTTGGCTATCAGAATATCGAAGGCCTGTCGGCCTATTGTGGTGTGAATCAGATCCGTCCTGAGGTTCAGGAAGATCCTGTTTCGCGGGAATACTTCGCCAAACTGAGCTTCACTCTTTAGGAGCCGCCAGGGCTTAACCTCGCGAAAAAAGGTGGAACCGAAGTTCCACCTTCCTGCACTATTCCGCGCCCATGGCGGAACACACACGGGTGGTGAGTTCCCGCGTATGACTGGGATGGAGTCGTTCCAAATCCGGTGTCAAAGGTCCTGTGGCGAGAACTTTCTCCACAGCCCTTTCCACCGCATCCGCCAGGTCTGGTTGATTTAAAGAGAGTCGCAGCATCATGGCCACACTCAGGATGGTGCCGATGGGATTGGCTATCCCACGTCCGGCAATGTCGGGAGCGGAGCCATGGATCGGCTCATAGAGTCCGCGCTGACGATCGCCGAGCGAAGCGGACGGCAAAAGCCCCAGCGAACCGGCGAGCGTGCTGGTTTGATCGGAAAGGATGTCACCAAACATATTTTCAGTGAGCAGCACATCGAAAGATGCCGGCCTTTGCGTCAGATACATGGCGGCTGCATCGACCAGAATATGCTCCAGCTGCACATCGGGAAATTCACGTTCCATCACGTCGGTCACGACCTGACGCCAAAGGCGCGAGGTTTCCATGACATTCGCCTTATCAATCGACGTCAGCTTTTTCCGGCGTTTTTGCGCAAGTCTGGCCGCGACCCGCGTGATGCGTTCGATCTCGTCTCGTTTATAAGTGCAGACATCAAACGCGGAATCTTCCGTGCGGCCCTTTTCACCGAAATAAACGCCGCCCGTCAGCTCGCGAACCATCATCAGATCCACATCCTGAAGGATCTCCGGGCGATAGGGCGTGAATCCCGCCAAAGCCGGACGCGTGACGACCGGACGCAGATTCGCGTAGACGCCCATCTCTTTCCTTAGCTTCAAAAGCCCGGCTTCCGGCCGTAAATGTCCCGGATTTTTTTCCCACTTGGGTCCACCCACGGCTCCCAAAAGAACCGCATGCGCTTCCTTACAGGCCTGCAGGGTCTCGGGGAATATAGGCTCGCCGCAAAGGTCAAGGGCCGCGCCTCCGATCCATCCGTGTTCCAGGCGCAAATCAAGCGAACCCAGCAGCGCGGCTCGTTGCAGAACGAGGATGCCGCTTTCCAAAACCTCGGGACCGATTCCATCACCAGGAAGTATTACGATATGCGCATCGGTCACAGCGCTCTCCTTTCAAAACGGCTGATGGCCTCATCCATGCCCAGAAGATATCCAAGCTGGTCGACACCCTGAAGCAGACAAAGACGCGCGAAGGAGTCAATCGAGAATTTCTCAATCATGCCGCACGCCAGCTTCACCTCCTGTTTCTCAAGGTCGATGAAAAGGGCGCCGACATCCTGAGCCCGAATGCGCTCATAAAATTCCTGACTGATTTCAATCGGCAGCAGCCCATTCTTCAAAGCATTGCTTTTGAAAATATCGCCGATCGAAGGGCTGATAATCGCCCGAAAACCATAGCCCTGAAGGGCCCACACGGCATGCTCCCGGGACGAACCGCAACCGAAGTTGCGGGCCGCGACCAGAATCTGATAATCCTGACCTGCTTTCTCATTCAAAACCTGATCAGTCCGCCGCGAGCCGTCGGCGTTGTAACGCCAGTCAAAAAAAAGAGCATCCCCCAGACCATCGCGATGGGTCTGCTTTAAAAAGCGGGCCGGGATAATCTGATCGGTGTCGATGTTCTCGACCGGCAGCGTGATGAAAGGGGACGTCAGCTTGTGAAAAGGCTGCATGCTTGACTCCTAAAGCAGAAAAACCCGAGGATCGGTTAACTGACCCGTGACCGCTGTGGCCGCTGCTGTCAAAGGGCTCGCCAGGATGGTGCGCGAACCCTTGCCCTGCCGCCCTGCAAAATTTCGATTGCTGGTGCTGACCGCAAGCTGTCCAGGCTGCAGCTGATCACCATTCATGGCAATGCACATCGAGCAGCCCGGTTCCCGCCACTCCGCGCCGGCATCCAGGAAAATCTGCGCAAGGCCTTCCTCTTCCGCCTGACGCTTTACATCAACGGAACCTGGGACGATCATAAGGCGCAGACCCTGGGCCACGCTGCGGCCTTTCAGGATTTTCGCGGCCGCGCGCAGATCGGTGATCCTGGAATTGGTGCAGCTGCCGATGAAGACGACATCCACTGCCGTGCCTTCCACTTTCTGTCCGGCCTTCCACTGCATATACTGCAGCGCACCCTGAAGTTCGTCCGCGGAAGGAACAGGCTCCTGGATGCTGATGGATTGATCCGGCGATGTTCCAAAGGTCACCATCGGTGCAATGTGATCGGCATTCAGATAAATTTCCCGATCAAAGACCGCGCCTTTATCACTTCTCAAAGTCTTCCAGTACGCAAGGGCCTCCTGCCATTTCTCATCAGTCGGCGCATAACGCCGGTCATGGAGCCAGGCGAAGGTTTTTTCATCCGGCGCAATCAATCCGGCTTTCGCACCAGCTTCGATACTCATATTGCAAAGGGTCATGCGCGCTTCCATATCGAGCGCTTCAATCGCCGCGCCGCGATACTCAAGGACATAACCCGTGCCCCCGCCGGATCCCAGTTTTTGAATGATCGCCAGGATCAGATCTTTGGCGGTCACGCCCTGCCCGAGCTGCCCGCTCACATGCACAGCCAGCGTCTTCGGCTTTTTCTGCAGAAGACACTGCGTGGCCAGAACATGCCCGACCTCGCTGGTTCCGATGCCAAAGGCAAGAGCTCCAAACGCCCCATGCGTGCTGGTATGGGAATCGCCGCAAACTATGGTCTGCCCGGGCAGCGTCAGCCCGAGTTCCGGCGCGATCACATGGATAATCCCCTGATACGGGGATCCCAGGTCGAAGAGCGGAATGCCAAAGTCCTGGCAATTTTTGCGAAGGGTTTCCACCTGCGTGCGGGCCTGATCGTCGATATAGGCCTCGCGCTTCGCATCGGTGGGAATCGAGTGATCGAGCGTGGCAAAGGTTTTGTCCGGGCGTCGGACCCGAAGCCCCCGCTGCCGCAGCTCGGTAAAGGCCTGAGGCGAGGTCACCTCATGCACGAGGTGACGATCGATATAGAGGATAGCGGGGTGGTCAGCGGATTCCGCCGCCACCTCATGCGCGCTCCAGATCTTGTCAAGAAGGGTCCGAGGATGCATAGGAAGCCTCCAGTACTTGGGCCGGCGCTTCGAACTTTCTCAAAGGTTCGAGCCAGCCCCAGCGATCTTCTGTTTCGCCTTTGAAGAGGCCAAAGAAAGCCTTCTGCAAAGCCCGGGTGATGGGACCGGGTTTACCATCTTTCACCTTGCGACCATCGACGCTGCGAATGGGCACGATTTCCGCGGCGGTTCCTGTGAAGAAGAGTTCATCCGCAAGATAAAGGAGTTCGCGCGGATAGGTGCCTTCCTCCAGTTCATAACCAAGTTCTTTCGCCAGCTGGATCACCGTATCGCGGGTGATGCCTTCCAGGATCGAGCAGTGAATGGAAGGCGTATAGATCTTTCCATTTCTGACGATGAAAAGGTTTTCACCCGGGCCTTCACTCAAAAAGCCCTGGCTGTTCAAAGCGATCGCTTCGGTATAACCATGGCGCCTGGCTTCGTCGACCATGAAGAACGAGGCCAGATAATTCCCGCCGGCCTTCGCCAGCTGCGGATGCGTGTTCGGCGCCGCGCGGCACCATGAGGTCACGCAGGTATCGATGCCTTCATCAAGGCCCTTGGCGCCAAGGTAGGAACCCCATTCAAACGCCGCGATCGACATTTCCAGGCGCGTGGCCGTGGTCGGCATCACACCGATGCTGCCATAGCCGTAGAAAATGATCGGGCGGATGTAAGCGCCTTCCAAACCATTCACCGCCACAACTTTGTGGATGGCTTCCGAAATTTGATCCTCGTCATACGTCACCGGCATTTTGTAAATCGAAGCCGATTCCAAAAGGCGTTTTGCATGCTCGCGCAAGCGGAAAAAGGCCGGGCCCGTGCTGGTGTTGTAACAACGAATGCCTTCGAAGACACTGGTTCCGTAATGGAGGGCATGCGAGAGCACATGCACAGTGGCCTCTTCCCAGGGGACCAGGGTTCCACGATGCCAAATCCAATTGCTGGGCTTAATAGACATGTTACACTCCTCGTAGGGAATAGTTTGCGAGCACAGGGGACGTATGGCCCGCAGTGTGCACGATATCCCTTACGATGGCCAGCAATTCATGCTCCTGGGGTTCTTTTTTCTGGTCACAAAGACGTTTGAAAGCGTTGAAAGCCTCTTCAAATTGCATCTCGGTGCAGTGAATATCCCGCTCTTCCATCCAGTAATGAAATGCATGTCGACCTGAATGCTTGCCGAGCACCATGCTGTTGCCGGCGCGGCCAACGTCTTCAGGACGCATGATTTCGTAGGTCGCCGGATGCATGAGCACACCATGCTGATGTATACCCGCTTCATGCGCGAAGGCATTGATACCCACCACGGCCTTGTTGCGCGAAACGGCGAGGCCGGTAATACGGGTCAGCATGGTGCTGGCGTATACCAGGCTCTGGGTGTTGATGCCCGTCTCGACGCCGTAATAATCCTTGCGGGTTTTCAGCGCCATCACCAGTTCTTCCAGCGAACAGTTGCCGGCACGTTCGCCGATCCCGTTGATGGTGCATTCCACCTGGCGGGCTCCGGCTTCAATCGCAGCGAGGCTATTGGCCACGGCTAAACCGAGATCGTTATGACAATGCACGCTGAGTACGGCCTTATCGATATTGGGGACCTTGGCTTTCAGATAGCGAATCAAATTGCCGAACTGATGCGGCACGGCATAGCCGACCGTATCCGGAATATTGATGACAGTCGCGCCTGCTTCGATGGCTTCATAAACCGCTTCCGCCAGGAAATCCGGTTCGGTGCGCGCGGCGTCTTCCGCGGAAAATTCCACCTCATCGAAAAGATCCCGGGCCAGCGTCAAACCCTCGCGCAGACAGGTCAGGACCTCGCCCCGATTCATGCGGAGTTTATAGGTCCGATGAATTTCGCTGGTCGCGAGGAAGATATGCGCTCGGCTGCGTTTCGCTCCCCGCAAAGCGAGCTGGGTGCGCACGATATCATCCCGGCGACAGCGGGACAGGCCGGCGAGGGTCGGTCCGGAAACCGAATCCGCGATGGCGCGCACCGCTGCGAAATCCCCTTCGGAGCTGGCGGGAAAACCGCACTCGATCACATCAACATTCAGCTGGGCCAGGACTTCGGCCATTTGAACCTTTTCTTCAAGGTTCATCGAAGCCCCAGGCGATTGCTCGCCATCCCGCAGCGTGGTATCGAAAATTTTTACTCTATCCTCGGCTGGAACTTGCATAGACTGGCCTCCTCATCACCTGATTCAATCCCCGGCTTTCGAACTTCGGCAGCACAGCGGGAAGCGATCCCACTGTCACTTCGATGACTTCACAGAGCTTCTCGATCTGAAGGGAAAGTTGCGAGAGAGGGCGCTCGCTGTCTCCTTCTATTTCGATGTGAATCAGGTTTTGCTCCTGATCACAGGTGGCCCGCAGCGTGCGCGTGCTGTAGCCGCGGTGGCGAAAAACTCTGAGGATCCGTTCCATGACCCCTTCTTCATCCCGAGCGAGAATTTCAGCGTGATAAAGCATACGAAGAGCCCTCCATCATGTGGATATTCGATTTTCCGGGTGGGACCAAAGGCCACACGTTTTCCTGCGGATCTATGCGAACGTGCAGAAGACAGGGACCAGGATGATTGATCAGGTAGTCGATGCCTGGCATTTCATCCATGCGATCCTGAATCGTCATGCCGTCGATGCCGAAGGACCTGGCCAACGCCACGAAATCGGGGTTATCCGAGAGATCCACCGCACTGTACCGTTCCGCGAAGAAAAGCTCCTGCCACTGCCGCACCATGCCGAGCCTTTGATTGTCAAAGAGCAGTATCTTGACCGGCAGGGAATAGCGATTGATCGTGGCCAATTCCTGAATGTTCATCATGATGGAACCATCACCGCTGCAGCAGATGACGAGCGCATCGGGATTGCCGAGCTGCGCGCCGATCGCCGCAGGAACACCGTAGCCCATGGTGCCAAGCCCGCCGCTGGTCAGATGATCATTCGGATTCTGCAGCGCGAAATGCTGCGCGAGCCACATCTGATGCTGACCGACATCGGCCGTCACGATCGTGCGACGCGGCACGAGTCGTGAGAGCAGCTGCAGAAAGCGCGGGGCATAGATGCCTTCACCGGGCGCTTCGTAATTCCAGCGGTACTCATCCTTCCAGACGAGGCACTGCTCCAGCCACTCGACTTTCTCCAAAGGCATTGTGAGGGCTTTCAGATTCGGTTCCAGCGCGCCGCAGAGCGACACTTCCGGTGACCGATTCTTGCCGATTTCCGCCGGATCGATATCCATGTGGATGACCTTGGCCGTCGGCGCGAATTCCTGCAGTTTCCCCGTCGCGCGATCATCGAAGCGGGCCCCGACCGCGATCAGAAGATCGCAGTTTTCGACCGCGTAGTTCGCCGCCTTCATTCCATGCATGCCGAGCATCCCCAAAAACAAAGGATGTTCGGTTTCAATGGAACCCAGACCTTTCAGGGTCGCGACCACAGGAATGCGGGTCGTATTCACAAAATTTCGGAAGGTGCGCACCGCACCGGCGATGCCAACGCCGCCGCCGACATAAATCAGGGGACGCTGGGCCGCCTGAATCATTTCCTGCGCGCGGGCCATCGCCGTTTCCGAAGGAGTCGCCTGACGCTTGGGCATCGGCGGCCAGGCTTCCAGAGTTTCGATCTGCTGAATCGAAATATCCTTCGGCAGATCCACGAGCACCGGACCGGGACGTCCGCTGCGGGCGATTTCAAAGGCCCGGCGGATCATTCCATAAAGGTCATTCGCATCGCGAGCCACAAAGCTATGCTTCACGACACCCAGGCACATTCCAAAGATATCGACTTCCTGAAAGGCATCCGTGCCCATCATGGACGTCGCCACCTGGCCCGTGATGCACACGATCGGCACCGAATCCAGAGCAGCATTGGCTATCCCTGTCACCAGATTGGTGGCACCAGGGCCTGAGGTGGCTATGCAAACACCGACTCGACCCGTGGCCCGGGCGTAACCATCAGCGGCCAGGGACGCGCCCTGCTCATGCCGCACCAGGATGGTTTTGAAGCCGGCATCCAGCAGGCGATCAAAAAGAGGCATGATCGCGCCGCCCGGATATCCAAATACCAGGTCCGTGCCCTCGTGCTCGAGAGCCTTAATGATTGCGTCGGCTCCGATCATCGGCCTTATCTCCCGCTTGTTGAATCCAACTCATCTGCGAACGCAGACGTTTACCTGTTGACTCGATCTCATGCCGCAGTTCGTCATTGAGCTGCGCCCGGTAGTTTTTCAGGCCCGTTTCGTATTCTTTTTGCCAACGGGCGGCGAAGGTTCCGTCCTGAATCTCTTCCAGGATCCTTTGCATATTGCGGCGGGCGTGGGCATCGATCACGCGGCGGCCGCTGACGAGTGTTCCGTATTTGGCCGTATCGCTGATGAACTGGTGCATTTTCGCAAGGCCGCCTTCATAGAGAAGGTCAACGATCAGCTTCAGCTCATGCAGACATTCGAAGTAAGCGAGTTCGGGTTGATATCCGGCCGAAACCAGAGTTTCAAAACCGGCCTTCACGAGTTCGGTCGCGCCACCGCAAAGGACGGCCTGTTCGCCGAAGAGGTCGGTTTCGGTTTCCTCCTTGAAGGTCGTTTCCAGAACACCGGCGCGGGTGCCTCCGATCTTATGCGCGTATTGCAGCGCTTTTTGTTTCGCCTGGCCCGAAGGATCGGCCTGCACCGCGATGAGGCAGGGGACGCCTTTGCCTTCTTCATACTGGCGACGCACCAGGGCCCCGGGACCTTTGGGAGCGCAGAGGATCACGTCATGATCGGGACCTGGCTCGATGCGGCCGTAGTGCACGGAAAAGCCGTGAGCGAAAAGCAGGGTCGCATCTTTTTTCATATGCGGCTTCACATCTTCCTCGTACATGGCTTTTTGCGGCATGTCCGGGGTCAGAAAGCAGATCAGGTCCGCATCACGCACAGCCTGCGCCACGCTTTGCACCTGCCAGCCGTCCACGATCGCCTGTTCATAACTCGGTCCGCCTTCCCGCACACCGACGCGCACATTGCAACCGCTATCACGCAGGTTGAGAGCATGGGCCCGCCCCTGGCTACCGTAGCCAAGTACGGCGATGGTTAGACCATCAATCAGGGTCGTATCAAGATTCTGCTGGGCGAAGAATGCTGCGCTCATCTGTGTGTCTCCTATGAAGTTGGCAAAGCGCTGCCATGCCCCTTGCTTCTGCAAGGGTTTACGTATGATTCCGTCATCACCTGTTAATCGTCATCCCCCGAAGGGGGACCTCTTGAGCCGTCGGCTTACTCCGGCTGCGTACTCGCTCCCTGCGCGGCCGAGCCGACTTCCCGGATGTACTTACCAAACACACCGCGTTCAAATCGTGCGGGCGGAGCCTTCCACTCCGAACGGCGACTCTTCAAATCCGCATCGACATCGAGTCGGCGCGATGGGACATCAATCGTGATCCGATCTCCATCGCGAATCAAAGCGATGGGTCCACCGACATGGGCCTCGGGTGCCACGTGTCCGATGCAAAGTCCATGGGTCGCCCCACTGAATCGTCCATCGGTTAAGAGAGCCACAGAATCTCCCAGACCAGCGCCGATTAACGCGGCGGTTACAGCCAGCATCTCGGGCATGCCAGGCGCCCCTTTCGGGCCCATATAACGAATCACAACCACATCACCGGCGTGGATGCGACCTTCCTGGCAAGCCGCGAAGGTTTCCTGCTCCGAATCAAAAACCCGAGCCGGCCCTTCAAAGCGCTGGATATTTTTGCCTGAGAGTTTCAGGACACAACCATCGGGAGCGAGATCGCCTTTGAGGATGGCAAAAGCTCCGCGAGTTTTCAAAGGATTTGCAACATTCAAAACAACATCCTGACCTGCGCGTTCCTTTAGGTCGTCGGCTTCCTCTTTCAGAGTGCGGCCGTTCACGTTAGGAGCATCGACGAGCATCCCGGCCGCAAAGAGTTTGCGGCAAACCAGGGCCACTCCACCCTCACGTTCCAGGTCGGTGGCCATATACCGACCAAAAGGTTTGAGGTCGGCGATCAAGGGAACTTCCGCTGCAATCTGATCGAAGATATCGATCGGCAGCTCGACGTCCGCTTCCTTGGCCAAAGCGAGGAGATGCAGCACCGCATTGGTGGATCCACCTGTGGCACAGACAGCGACGATGGCATTACGGAAAGCTTCGGGAGTCAGGAAGTGGCGGGCGGTGATTCGATCCTGGAGGTTTTTCATCACCAGTTCACCGCAGCGGTAGGCGGCCTGGTCTTTGCGGGGGTCGAGGGCTGGCACTTCACTGAGTCCGATCGGTGACAGCCCCATGACAGAGAAGGCCATGGCCATCGTATTTGCGGTGAATTGCCCACCGCAGGCACCCGCGCCCGGACAGGCGCGATTTTCCAAACTTAACAGTTCATCATCACTCATGCGTCCGGCGCTATGCGCACCGACGGCTTCGAATACGTCCTGGATGGTCACGCTCTGACCGCGCCACTGACCGGGAGCGATCGAACCTCCATATAACATAATAGAAGGCAGATCGCAGCGGGCCATGGCCATCGCCGCACCGGGTATGGTCTTATCGCAGCCGACGATGGTCACGAGGCCATCGAAGAGGTGGGATTGGGTCATCAGCTCGATGGAGTCGGCGATCACTTCCCGTGAAACCAAGGAGCCACGCATGCCCTGGGTTCCCATGGTGATGCCATCGGACACGGCGATGGTATTGAATTCAATCGGAGTACCGCCGCGCGCCCGAATGCCTTCTTTCACTTTCTGCGCGAGGCGCCGCAGGTGAAAGTTGCAAGGCGTGACTTCAGTCCAGGTGTTGGCAATGCCGATCAATGGTTTACTTAAATCATCATCGGTGAGTCCGGTTGCCTTCAGCATGGCCCGAGCAGGTGGGCGCGATGTGATTTCCTTGCTCCGATAGTGCATAAAGTCCTCTGCGTGACCGTGTAAATGAAAAACCCCCAACACTTTTCAGGGTGTTGGGGGCTCCGTCTTTCGCTTGTAAGCTTTACGGCGGGCCCCCGTTGGCAATAAGAAGAAGTACAATGCCAAGAAGCACGAGAATGAGAATAAGAGAAATAAGTCGCACGGATACAACGCTGATCACTGCAGCTTGTTCCTGAACTTTTTGTGAAATGTGCGGCCTCATATATTTCTCTTCCGAGTTGCTTTCATTTCTGACCCTAATTTCCTCTTCACTGGCTGAGAAGTCAACCGGCCCCGAATGAAAGTTTGGAAACGCCTCACCAAATGGTAACTTCTTTGGCGCAAGTGATTTGTAGGCACCTGTTATTGTAAGGAAATTTCAGAGTAGATGAGGCTTTCTTCCGACTGCGGAAGAAATAAAATTCTCTCAAATGAATTTTTAATGTGGGGGATACATGGTGAGGGAATCGGCTCGATCTTATTCATGAAGCACCCTCATCCTGGACGAGGGCGCTTCCATCTTACACTCATTCGCCTTTGGCAGCAGCCTCGGCAATGACTTCACGCAGGCGGGACAGGCCGCGTTCGACTTCCGCGAGACTCGGGCCGAAGCTGAAGCGCACATACTTGTTCAGTCGCGAGGGGATATGACCCCGCCGATTGCCTGGATTCACATCAAAGAATTTACCCGGCACCACGATAACCTTTTTTTGCAGGGCAGCCTCGAAGAACTGCATACCATCCTGCAGGGATTCCGGGAGTTTCTCCAAACCTGCGAAACAATAGAAGCCGGCGATCGGGGGCGCCGGCAGGCGGAAGCCCATACTAATAAGAGAACGCATCATCAGTTCGCGCTTTTTGGAGAATTCCCCCTGGATGATCTTCGCCTGCTGATCGGCGACCTTGATATCGACCAGGGGAATCGCGGCCTTTTGCAGAGGATGGGCGGCTCCACCGTCCAGGAAGGATCCGGCGGAGGCGATTCTTTGAATGATGGCCTTGGGACCGATGGTCCAGGAAATGCGAAGGCCAGGGTAACGCCAGTTCTTGGTCAGGCCGTCGACCACGATGACCATTTCCTTATTCACGTCCTCGACATAACGGGCGGCCGACAGCGAGGCCGATTCCAAAGCCGCGCTATCGTAAAGATAATGGGAATAGAACTCATCGAAGATCAGAGCGCAGCGCTGCCGCCGTCCTACCTCCACGTAGCGTTCGAGTTCGGCGCCGTGAATCACCTGACCTGTCGGGTTATTGGGATTGGACAGCAGCACAGCCCCGAGACCGCGGCTTACGATCTCTTCTTCGAGCTGACCGGCCGTGGCGCGAAACTGATCCTTTTCCTTCAGGACGATGGGAATGGGGACGAAACCTTTGAAGGCATCGAAGAGTTCTTCATAAGCTGTATAGTCGGGCAGGTAGTGACCGAGGTGCACGCGTCCCAGCGAAGCGGCCACCCGGGCAAGCCCGGTCCGCCCACCCGACGAGATGGCGACGTTCTCGTAAGTATACTGTGACTTCAGACCGCGTCGATAACGCTTGTTATAAAGCTCCGCAACCGCCTCGCGCAGTTCCTTTTGCCCCGCTACCGGGCTGTATTCACTCGATGTCGCGTCAATCGCCACAGCTTCCAGCCGCTCCTCGCCTGCCGCCAAGGCTCCGGTTTCCGGTGCCCCCTGTCCGAGGTTGGCCCAGTCCGCCGCACCGTAGTGAAACCCGGCCTGCTGGGCTTTGGTCATGACATAGATTACGCCCGTGTTGGGCACCTCGCGAAAACTGGGGAACTGGTCCTGGGGCATCATTGTGTCCGCATTCCTTGCTGTGGGGTAAAGGTCTCGTCTTCCATCTTCAGTATGCGTGACAGGCGCAAGCGCAGCCAACTAAAAATCTGGTACGACCCTTGCTTTTCCACTTATGGATGTCGCTTATGGGCGAAAAGGCTCATGCCGACCCGAACGTTTGTAACAAGGGAGAATCACCATGCGTCTCGAACATGAAACAGGTCCTCTGAACACACTGCCCGATGATGCGGACATTTCCACGGATCTGCGTGAATCCATCGAGGACACGGCGGATAAACTGAAGATCCTCGGCGAAAAACTGCGGGTCAAACTTCACCTTGCGGGAATGGAAGCCAAGGATTTGAAATCCGAATTGTTCGACACGGTGGACAACCTGAGCCGTCGTCTGAGCGATTATGCCGGAACTCTGGAGAAAACCAAGGAATCCGCCGAAGTGCAGCTTCACCTGGGACTCATGGATGCGCGCACCCGCTGGGAAACCGCTCGCGAAGAGGCCAACAAAGCTCTGAGTCTTTTCAAAGAGGACAGGGAAAAAGCCAAATCCTTCCTGCAGGAGATGCGCGTCCAGGCGCAACTGGCCAAGGCGGAAACGTCCGATGCGCTGCAGGATACCAAAGCGGAATTGTCTGACAATTTAAAAGAAATCAGCCGCCAGGGAGCATCCGCCCTGAAACGCATGAATAAGAGCGTCGGCGAATTTCTGCAAAGTCTCTCGTAAAGAGGAAGGGTCCGCCCTTCCCCTTCTCTTCCGCCCTCTTTCCGCCGCACATGCCCTTCAGCTCACAATCCTGTTGCATTTTGCATTTTATCCCACGCCATCTCGGGTTAGAATGCGACAGCACTTCATTTTTCATCTGGAGAGAACAAGGCATGCATGGGCAGCAATGGATGAGTATGGCAAGCGGCTTGGCTCTGTTCCTAAGCGGGATGGCCGTGGCCGAACCCGCGAAAAAAGTGACGAAAACCCTTCAGGAACCCATGGAAGCTTCCGACAGCGTTCTGTTTCCCGATTGGAGTCCCGAAGGCTTTGATTGGAACATTGGGCCGATTGCTGGATTCCGGGCAAGGCAAACCGATGTCGATGGACTGCGCACGGATGTGATTTCTTCGGAATTCGGACTCGGGGCGCGCGTGTATGGAATTCCTCTGGTTCCCGGCAACCCAGGCCTCACTGTGCAGCCTTACGGCAGCTATACCTGGGGCAATCGTACCGAAAAGGTGAAGGATGCGAATCTGAACACCACGGAAAGCACGGGATTCCAACGCTCCTGGTACGGGGTGGTTGGCCGCGCTTATTACCGCGCATTTCGCTATAGCCTGGATATCGGCCAGGGCCAGATCCTTCACGATAAGGACGCTTTCGTCGACTTCAGCTCCCGGCGCATTCAGAATGATTTCGGCCTTATGATACTGCCTTTTTTCTCGGCGCATTACACCCTCACCTACCTGACGGTTTCCGAAAGCGGCGAAGACGAGCCCGGGATCGAAGAACTCGATCACTGGCTCCACGGATGCCTCGCCTTTTCGCTCTTTAATATGAATCTGGATGTCGGGCCCGGGATGAGCCGCACCGAATATTCCGGGAGAGCGGCTTCGGATCAGCCTTTTGAAAAGATCGCGAGCGTGAAGAGTGTGTATGTAAAAGCTCTCACGTCGCTGCACATCTTTTGGAAATTGGGAATGTCGGGTTCCGCGAAATACATCATCCACGCGGATCAGGACGAGGGTCTGCGGGATGGCATTGAGCAGCTTCCTTATGAAGGACTCACCCAGCGCAAAAGTCTGGCCGCGCTGCCTGACGGAAGTTTGGAAGCCTCGGCCTTCTTCGGCCTTCGGGATCTCTTCGCTGGATTCGGGCTGGGCTGGCAGTATTACTATCTGGAGCAGAAGAGCAGCCCCAGAGAGATCTCACGCAACAGCGGATTCGGCCTCTTCTACAGCATGGATATTTAGTGCCGAAGATGGCATGTCGGGACGCCCGAGCGGATGCCCAAGGCCTCCGCTCCGGTAGCTTTCGGCTCTTAGACTCCGAAGGTGCACACCTCATAGAAATGCTTCAAAACGGGGCGAAAACGCAGCCACCAGCCGGCTTTTTCGGCCTCGCGAATGACGGTGGGGCACGCCAGTTCCAAAGCTTTGCCCTTGGCTTGATCCAGTAGAGTCTGGGTCAGGACTTTGATATCCTCAAGGTCGATGCGGCCGTTGGTGTTGCTGTCGGCCAAAAGCAGAATGACAGACTGAATGGTTTCCTTGAAATTATCCAGTTCAGGACCCGGATCAATGCGGCCATTTTTGTTCTCATCAAACTGCTCGACCAGCTGATTTTTAATGTCCTCGATCTGCTTCACAAGATCGCCGATGTTCCCAAGAGCGTCACCAAGTCCGCCGAGGCGCTGGGTTTCAACGCCGACTTCCGCCTGCATCTCGGAAAGTTGAACAAGGGCCATGGCCTCGAGTTCCAGGTTGGTTTGACGATCATGCACCGCTCCAAAAGCTGCAGAGGCGGACAGAGAGAGGGAAAGACCGATGATTGCGCGAACACATGTTTTCATAAAGTGGCTCCTTGGATTGAAGTGCGCGCAGCTTACCCCAAGGCTTTGAGCTTGTCATGATTTTTTTGTCCCCTGGGTGACTTCACCCTTTTGTCTTCGGAAGGATTCGATGATGTTGAAATCCATGCTTACGATTCTCCTGGGGAGTTCCCTTATGAGCGCCGCACCAGCCTTCGGAACTGAAACTTCGAATCGGCCTTCACTGCGTTCCGGGCAGGCGGATTTTGATGCCCTCTTCGCGCTGACGATGAAAGAGGTCAAAGATAACTCGGTCAGCACCATACGCGATGCCGCCTTTCAAAACGGGCAGCCCTTGCCCTGCGACTGCTTTGAAACTGGTGAACTGTGGCATTACGTGTGGACCCGCGACAGCGCCTATGCCGTGGACCTGGGCCTCGCCTGGCTCGATCCCGAACGCAGTCAGGAAACTCTGCTCTTCAAATTATCCAAGGCGCGGCAGGACTCGCGCTTTGGATCCGGCCCTGAAATCGTGCAGGATACCGGCAGCGGTGGCAGCTGGCCGGTCAGCACGGATCGCGTGGTCTGGGGTCTTGGCGCGGATCGTGTGCTGCCGCATTTGACGGAAGATAAGCAGTCCGCGTTCCTCGCGCAGGCTTATGAGGCCCTGAAAAATACCATAGAAACCGATCGACTTGTGGTCTTCGAACCTGAGCATGGGCTTTATCGCGGCGAACAGTCCTTCCTGGACTGGCGCGAGCAGACCTATCCAAGCTGGACCCAAAATGATGTGAAAGCGATCGGCGAGAGTTTCGCTCTGTCCACCAACGTGCTGCATCTTCTCGCTCTGCGGCAGGCGGCGCGTTATGCGGAAGAACTGGGCGATCGGGTTCGTCAGGAACGTTATGAAACCTGGGCGGAGACATTGGCTCAGAATATTCGATATTTTTTCTGGCTGCCGAAACGCGGGATGTTCGCAGCGATGAGCAGCGCCACCGATCCGGCCTTCCCTTTGGAAAAGTATGACCTTCTCGGTTCGTCCCTGGCTGTGCTCGCGAACCTTGCTTCACCTGAAGAAGGCCGCCGCATCTTTTCGCAGTATCCCCTCCACAAAGCGGGACCTCCTGTGATTCATCCGCAGCTCCCCGCGACGCCGATTTATCATAATCGCGCGGTCTGGCCCTTCGTCACGGCTTATGCGATCAAGGCCGCTGCTCAGGTCGAGCACGCCCCCTTCGTCAGCGAGGCCATGCAGAGTCTTTGGAACGGGGCCTCGCGCAATAGTTCGCATATGGAAAACCTGGAATTCCTGTCGGGACTTCCCTATGTGGTGGATGGCAATCTTTCCGGCCCGGTGGTGAATTCCAAGCGGCAGCTGTGGTCGGTCGCGGCTTTTGCTTCAGTCGTCATCCAGGGAATTTTTGGACTGAACGCTGAAGGCGATCAGCTGCACATGGAGCCGCATCTGACCCATGTGATCGCCAAACGCTGGATTCCGAATGGACGCGTGGAGTTGCGTGATCTTCAGTGGCGTGGCAAACGTCTTCAGGTGGAACTGCGCTGGCCGACGATCCATGAAACCGAAGACGGTTTTTTGAAAGTGCAGCGTATCGAGGTGAACGGTCAGCTGCAGGATGCGGCCTTTGTTCGTTTTGATCAGCTGAAGGCTGACAATCAGATTCTTATCGAGCTGGTTGAGGATGCTGCGGCTCAAACACTGAGCGTGAATAAGCCTGAGGTCGGTATTGGACCCGGTCTTCCCAATGAAGAATATCGGCAGGTTTTTGCGCCTATGGAACCGCGGCTGAGTTGGGTGAATGCAGAGACCATTCGCATCGATCGCCGTGAACAGAATCCGACCCGCTGGGACCTTTATCGCAATGGTCGGCTTTTCGCCGAGAATCTGACGAGCGACAGCATCAGAGTTCCGAAGGAAGGCTGCTACACCGCGATTCAAACCTATCAGAATGGAAGCCTCGCTTCGCATCCCAGTCCCGAACTTTGTCAGCTTGGTTGGAACTGGGAATATACGGCGTATAACGGGACTTTGAAGAGCCTGGATGGAGCCTCGCAATCCAGCGATCACAATCGGCGGCACTTCAATGGCTGGGGGTCTCCGCAGCAGGTTCTTGAAGTGAGTTCATTTCAGGTGCCGACGGATGGGGCGTATCGGGCGGAGATTGCGTTTGGGAATGCTTTCGGGCCAATCAACACCGGGATCACGGCGGCGGTGAAGTGGATTGAAGTGATGGATGTGGGGAGTGGAGAAACACAGGGTGCGGCGGTGTTCATGCCGCATCAAACGAACTGGGGAATTTGGGCTTTTTCTTCGGCAGCTGGGTTGAAACTCAAAGCGGGCCGAAGCTATCGGCTGCGGGTTCTTGATGCGAAGAATATGAGTTATTTGAAACACTTTGATCGCTATACAGCCGGGCGCGGAGGTGCGGACGGTGCCGTGAATCGGGTGAACATCAGTGGAGTGCGGGTCCGGCGCTTGGACTAAAACTTTTCCGAGGATTCGCGGTGCGCGCATCCGGTCTGGGTGGAGTCTTATCAAGCGCTGGAACCAGAGATTTCATCGGCTCATCAGGCAGCTCGGAGTCGGCCGCGGCACCAACCGGCCGACTCTTGACAGGCATGAGCTTAACCTTCCGCGATCAAGCGCCCTGAACGTCTTCAACAGAACCGAGTTTGCCTTTCAGCTCATCGAGTTCGGCATGCAGCGCGTCAAGGGAAGCCTTCAGCATCTCACGCATCTTTTCTTTTTCAGCCTGAACCACCGTCTGGCAGGCATTCAATTCCTTTTCGATTTCCTTGCCCATGCTTTCCGCATCCAAATCATCAGCAGGGCCGGCATCCGCGGAACGCCCAGCGCCTTCTTTCAGTGCAGCAGCTTCCGCTTCAGGTTTGCCGGCATCGTCGCTCCTGGAGCAGGCTTCTTTGATATTGGCGCGAGCGTCTTCCTGGGCGGTGCGAATGTCTTCCAATGTGCTCTGGATCGCAGCTTTGATCTTCTGGCCCATGGCCTCCAGACCGGCTTTCTTTTCCTCGGCGCTGACTTCGCCGTCCTTGTCCTTATCCAGTGCGGCTTTCATTTCAGCGCGCAATTTTTCTTTCATTTCCTTCCACTCGGCTTTCAGAGCGGCTTTTTCTTCTTCGCTCAGTTTGCCGTCGCCATCCTTATCAGCTTTGGCCAGAAGCTCCTTACGAACTTCCGCCACGGGCATGACTTCAGCGCCATAGATTTCTTTTTGAAGGTCAGCCGACAGACCCAGGTAGGCACTCTCGATATCAGCAGGTGCTTCCTCGGCGGCTGTTGTGGATGATGTCCGGTTACAGGCTGCGCCTAGCATAAGAGTGACAGCGAGAGCCGCATGAGTGAGATGGTTGAGTTGAACTTTCATTATTTGGTCCCTCCAGAATTTTTTGCGTCGCGTAGAAAATTTATCGGTATTCAAATTCGCCAATAAAACTTTTCTGCAGATGGGTTTGAAAACCAAGGTTTGCGACTCGTCATTTCTTTCGTTGCCCACGGATCACACGGCACGAGCGGCAGAAATCTTGAGAGGCTTTCTGCCTGGCCTCTTTTTTGGCCAAATTCTGTGTATGAAAAAAGCCCAATTAATTCCACTCAACTCACTGTAATCACTGTTTTTATAAGATTTATTTCAATTTTGATGCAGCTCTACCGATACGTTTTTTGTGTGTACGACATCACGAGCCAATTTAGAGGGGACTTTATGATCCGCACGAACAGCCAGACCTGGATGCATTTCTCGATCGCTTGCTTTGTAGCCTTTGCTCTGACGATGTCCGGCTGTGGAACGGATGATATGAACCTTCGCTCCCTCGGACTTGGCAAAAAGAGCAGCCGGGCAGGAGTTGATGCAGCAGCACTGGCTGGCAATGGCGCTCCGTCCGGCAAGCATTTCAGCTTGAATCTGATCGGCGTTCCCAAGAACAAGACAGCAACGATCACCAGCGGTAACCGCATTTTCCTTCCTCTGGAAGGTACGGCGAAGGTCAACCTGAGCCAGGGTGATTTCATGGTTCTTGACGCCAACGGCACCGATGGTGTGGCCGCTTTCCGATTGCCAGCGCCGGATGCGGATGGTGATGGCGTGACGTCATACTCGGTTTATGCTCGCGCTCTGGGCAAACCCAATGGCTCGATCAAAGCCAATACCTGTGCCACCGACGTGGTCTCGGGTGAGCTTGTCTGCAGCCTGGAAACCCTGGTGCAGATTCGTACCAAGGGCAAGAGCAGTTTCTCGAATGTGTCGCGCGAGCTGCTCTCGATTTCCGCTGACATCGATGGTGATGGCACCGTGGAACGCGTTCCTTTGTTTGACTCGCGACTTCAGGACTATTTCTGGGGCTTCGACAACCAGGGTTTGAAACTCCTGCAGCTTCGCTTTGTGGAAGTTCCGACCGCTTTCTAAGAAAAGATCAGGGATCCTAGGAACTTCGACTTGCGAAGTTGGGATCTCCACCCAAAACCCCTGTGTCTCTAATGAATTAAAAGTATTTGAGAAAACACCCTCATTTAAGATTCAAGGCAAAACTCTCGAAAAGGAATTGCGACATTTTGTTTGAAACTTTGAATCTTACGCCCTGGCTACTTTGGGCCATTGCCCTTAGAGGAAAAGGACACCCGACTCGCAAGCCAGAGGGGGCCGTACACGATGATGAAGCTATTTGCCATTCTCACTTTCTTGACGCTCAGCGCGTGTAGCGACGGCGTCACAGTCGACGTCGTGGATCGCGCCAACACGCAAACAACCGCCTACAAACCCGGTAGCAAGGTCGTTGTCGACAATACCCGTGATTCCCAGCCAGGAGCCAAGGACTATCCCTTGGTCATGCTCGATCCTTCGGACGTGTGCCGCGGTATTGAGTATTATAATAAAGACGGCGTGCTGACTGCAGGCGAGCGGGAATGCGAAGTGAGCAGCATGAATCTCCTGCCGCAAAACATCCGAGCGGGCGTCACCATCAGTGGCATCACTGGGGTTATGGTTCCTGCGGATACCAAATGTACTCGTGATGGTGAAACCGATTGCGTGACCACAGCGGATCTTCCGGCTGTCTCTACGCAAAATCTTGCGGCCAAAGTGATGGCGGGAGAGACGGTAGCCGGTGTGCAGGGTACTGCCACCGCACAGGCGGTTCCAAATTGTACGGTGGACGGCAGCACAGCCTGCATCGCCACCGCGTCCTTTCCTGCGGCGGATGCCAGTGGACTTGCCAATAAGGTGGCAGCTGGCGTTGTCGTTGCGGGCATTACCGGTACCGCACCTGTTGAAGCCCATGCACTTTGTGCTGCCGACGGCGCGACGGCGTGCGTGGTGAGTGCCCCTTATCGCGCGGCGCTGACGACGGCATTGGGTGATAAAGTGATCGCTGGCCAGAGCGTGGCAGGCGTTTCCGGGAATGTGACTCTTCCCGCAGCGGGACTTGTTTTTGCGGGTAGTAACTATGGAATCAACGGAACAAGCGTGACTGGAACCTTGACGCTTCCTTCCGCTGCGAATGTCCGCAGCAGCAATGGGACCTTCGGTGTGAATGGTTCAAGCGTCACACCAACTCTGGCCAACTGCTCCACCGATGGAGGCGTGGGCTGTGTAGCCGTGGGTCCTAACTTTGCTGCAGCTTTAACAACGGGGCTCGCCACGAAAGTCGTTACTGGGCAAACGGTGGCGGGAATTTCCGGTTCCGCAGCGGCCGAGTCTCATAGCAATTGTAGTGCGGATGGAGCCACGGGTTGTATTGCAACGACGACTTACACGGCGGCCTTGACCACGGGTCTTGCCGTTAAAATCGTAGCAGGTAACACCGTCGCTGGCGTTGCAGGAACCACGGCGGCGGAATCGCATTTGAATTGTGCTGCTGATGGTACCACTGGCTGTGTGGCGACGGCGGCGTTTACTGCGGCGGATACTTCGGGTCTTGCGGCGAAGATTGTGTCGGGAAATACTGTTGCAGGCGTTCCTGGTTCTGCGACTGCGGAATCACACAGCTCTTGTACAACGGATGGTGGCACCGGATGCGTGGCGACGCCCGCTTATGCAGCCGCAGCCACGTCTGCACTTGCACCTAAAATTGTCTCAGGCAACACAGTTGCAGGCATATCCGGTACTGCGACTGCAGAATCACATAGCGCCTGCGCGACCGATGGCGCCATAGGCTGCGTGGCAACAGCTTCCTATGCAGCGGCGGCAACCTCGGGTCTTGCACCAAGGGTTGTATCTGGAAATACAGTAGCCGGCATTCCCGGATCCGCTACCGCAGAATCTCATAGCGCCTGTACCACAGACGGAGCAACTGCTTGCGTCGCAACCAGCACCTATGCTGCAGCTTTAACGACAGGCCTTGCTCCTAAGATTGTGACGGGTAATACCGTCGCTGGCATAGCCGGTTCCGCGATTGAAGAATCACATAGCGCTTGTACAACGGATGGTGGCACCGGATGCGTGGCGACGACCACTTATGCAGCCGCAGCCACGTCTGCACTTGCACCCAAAATTGTTTCAGGCAACACAGTTGCAGGCATATCCGGTACTGCGACTGCAGAATCACATAGCGCCTGCGCGACCGACGGCGCCATAGGTTGCGTGGCAACCACCACATACAAAGCCGCCTTGACCACTGGGCTTGCTCCCAAGATCGTCACTGGCAATACGGTCGCTGGCGTCGCAGGAACAACAAGCGCCGAGTCTCATAACAACTGTTTAACGGACGGCGCCATAGGTTGTGTTGCGACCGCTTCGTACACCGCTGCATCTACATCAGGTTTGGCGGCAAAAATCGTAGCCGGCAACACAGTCGCTGGCATCGCTGGCACCACGGATGCAGAGTCACACAGCAGCTGTGCTGCAGATGGTTCGACAGGCTGCGTAGCGACTGCGACTTATACAGCAGCCTTAACCACAAGCCTTGCCGCAAAGGTTGTCACGGGTCAAACCGTGGCAGGCATCGCCGGTTCTGCGATCGCCGAATCTCACAGCAACTGCGGAGCCGACGGCGCAACAGGTTGCGTCGCCACAGCGTCTTACACAGCCGCTGCAACCTCGGGCCTTGCGAGCAAAGTCCTATCCGGTCAAACCGTAGCCGGCACTGCCGGTAATATCACACTTCCCTCTGCAAGCCTTGTTTATACAGGCACAAGCTACGGCATCGGCGGCAACGGCAGCACAGGAACACTCACCATACCAGCCGCCGCTCAGGTTCGTACCTCTGCCGGTGCCTATGGTATCGGTGGCAATGCCATCACACCCTCTCTTGCCGATTGTGCCGCCGATGGTGCTGCAGGCTGTGTGGCTGTTGGTCCTTTGATGGCCGCGGCTGTGACCACAGGCCTTGCTACAAAAGTCGTCACAGGTCAAACCGTGGCGGGTATCGCAGGTTCGGCCATCGCGGAAGCCCATAGCGACTGTTCCGCCGACGGCGCGACCGGCTGTGTCGCGACCTCGTCCTATACAGCCGCTGCAACGAGTGGCCTCGCACCGAAAATTGTCAGCGGCAATACCGTGGCTGGTATCCTCGGTTCTGCAACAGCAGAATCGCATACGAACTGCGCCGCGGATGGAGCCACCGGCTGTGTGGCTACGAACACTTACACAGCAGCTCTGACGACAGGCCTCGCTGCAAAAATCGTCACCGGAAATACAGTCGCTGGCGTGGCCGGTTCAACCGCTTCGGAATCGCACAGCGATTGTTCCGCCGATGGCGCAACAGGCTGCGTAGCCACCAGCTCCTTCACTGCAGCCGCCACCAGCGGCCTCGCCCCTAAAATTGTCAGCGGCAATACGGTGGCCGGTATCCCCGGTTCCGCCACTGCAGAATCTCACAGCAACTGTGCAGCCGATGGTGCCACGGGTTGTATCGCGACCGTTTCGTATCGCGCCGCGAATGTCACCGGCCTCGCCAGCAAAGTTTTAACAGGCCAAACTGTAGCGGGAGCTGCAGGTAACGTGACCCTTCCCACAGTCGGCAACGTCCTGAGCGGCACAACGTTCGGCGTAAGCGGCACAGGCAGCACAGGGACCTTGACTCTCCCCACGGCAGCCAACGTTCGCGTCAGCAACGGAACCTTCGGTATCAGCGGCACAGGCAGCACACCGTCTCTGGCTGATTGTTCGGCGAATAACGTCAGCGGCTGCGTGACCACCGCAACCTATAAATCAGCGGACTTCACCAACATCACAGCAGCCAATATTAAAGCCGGCGTGGTCGCAGGCGGTGTCACCGGAGACTATCCTTCGAGCACCTACCCTCTGTCGGGTAATACAGCGACCGCGGACCTCACAGCCGCAACCTTTGACGCCAAAGTCAAATCATCGGCGGCGTTTGAATGGTTCGATTCCACAGGCTCCCTGCAAACAGGTGCAGGCGACACGGACATTGCGGCCGGAAACATCATCGATACAGTCACCATCTTCGGCACCACAGGCACGATTGCCAGCTGCGGCGCCGATGGCCTGACAGGATGTGTGACGACCAGCCGCTATAAATCGGTGGATACAGCCAGTCTCACGGCCTGGGACCTTCGTTACGGAAAGTCTGCGGGTGGCCTGACTGGTCAGATCCGAACGACCTGTCAGAACCGGATTACAAACAGCATCTATAACTTTGATGGTACCGTCACAGCATCTGGTTCCACAGCTGGTACCAGCAATGACTGGTGGGATACTGTTGATAACTGGAACAATAACTCCACGTCTCTGCCCCAGGGTAACATCAGCGGCTTCGGCGCGGAAAGTGTCTGCGACGCGGCCACGGTCTGGTCGGACGTTACAGCCGACGGAACCTGTAACGCGCCCGGCGATGACTGCGTCTTCTACGATCGCATTACCCAGCTTTACTGGTCGGAAACAAACCCAACAACGGGTGCCGCTCCCACGGCGACAGCTTCGACCTGGCCGAATGCTGTGGCGAAATGCAACAACCTGACCTTCGGTGGTTTCACAGACTGGCGCTTGCCCACCGAGCATGACCTTCAAACATCCGCTATGCATGGTATTCGGGACCTTTGGTATAAGGGCGGGACAGCTGGCACCGCATCCAATAACGACGACTTCGCGCCGGATGTCGACTACACGATGTTCTGGGCTTCGACCTCGGCCTCGGCGGATACAACCAACGCCTGGTCTGTATTCCTAACCGATGGTACAAGCTCAACCTATGGTGCGAAGTCAGGCTCAACGACCAAACTGGGTACAGCGAACTTTGATCCGAGTTATCCCAACTCCGTGATCTGCGTACGTCCCTGATCAGTCTTTATTGTAAATGATGGTAACGGGAAGGCTCATAAAATAAGGATCGAAGTTTCGGATGAACGCACGGGCCGCCGAGTGCGTTTTGAAGAGGTTTCGGTCCATTTTCAAAAGACTCATGCGCCGCACATAATAAAGATCCCCGGACCGACTCCCTTCCTTGTTCAGATCGAAGGATCCTTTGCCGCCCAGGAAGGCCTGCGGTGATCCTCGATAAACAAGATCGGGACGCAGGCGCTTGATCAGACTCTTGATGAATTTTTCATCCGTGCTATCGGTCGATGCCACGATGCTTTTGCCGCGAACGAATTGCACCGCTGAAAGACTCGAAACCGCCTGCAGCGGCAGCACAGCGAAGGCTTTCGCTCCTCGCAGATAACCTTCAAGTTCGGGCAGCATCATAGGTTCCCAAAGATGCAGCATCGCATCCGGCTGGGTAAGAAGCGGGGAACGGATCCATTGATCGGTCGGTTCCACAAAACGCCAGCCATCGATCTGCAGCGTCAAAGCCTGAGGTGTTTTCAGGCTCCGCAATGTGACCTGAGTCTTCAGATTCGTCACGCGCACTTCGCTCTCGTCGTCGTCCTTCCGCATCAGGCCGCTCTCGACAATCAGCTGCAGGCCCTCAAGATTTTTTTGGGGAAGAAGGCTCTGCAGTTCGCGCAAATAAAAGAACATCCCCAAAGCGCCGGGTTCGCGTTTGACAATGATGGGCTTGCCCGCACCGCGAAGGCTGATCCTGAGTATGCTCTGCCAGCGATTCGAATTGAATACGGGCTTGGGGCCGGTCAGGGGCAGCACCAAGGGAATCTCATAGGATTCTTCGATGGCATCCACACTCCAGAATGTGACCTGGGAATCCTTCAGCTTCGGCAGAACCAGCTCTTCGGGTGTCTCCTCGACCAGAGGCAAGGTTTCCGGTGCCGGCGTCTCATCCATCAGCTCCAGCTCTGCATCCGTTGTTGGTGCCGGCGTAGGCTCCGGGACTTTCACGGCTTCGACCTTCTTCACCACCGGAGGTGGTGGTGGCGGCGGAGGTGGAAGCTGGGGTTTGACTTCCATGATTGGAGCTGCCTGCGTTTCCGGAATCGACTCGTCGAGCTGTTCATCCAGATTCGGCGCGGCACTGTCATCGAGCTGCGCGAGGCTCACAGCACCCTTGGAATTTTGCACGCGGATCGTTTCCGGTTTCGAAGCTTCGGCACCGGCATTGGCCTGCAGGCGGAACTGCCCCTCAAGGCGCGAGAGATCCACGCTGTAGCGTTTGGTTTGAATCGTGATGGGCTTGGCCGCTGCCACCGTGGGCGCGGCTTTGGGACGTTTGCCTTTTTTGTCGGATGCCGAGACTTCTTCCGCGATGATACCGTCCGCCTGAACTTCGAGTCCCCCTTTGATCAGCGAGATGGTCATGCCCGGAATAATGGTCTGCGCCTGCAGTTTGATCTGCGTATCTTCAGGCAGGACGATGGTCGCCCCATTTTCCAATAAAAGTTCGGCGCGGCTCTGGGCGCCGGTGGCGATCGCATCCAGCGCCAGCAAATGGCTTCCCACCCGGGCCGAGGACCAGCTGAAGCTGCCTGCCGGTCGAATGGAAACATTGCCCTGGATGCTGGCGATATTGGCCAAAGCCCCTTCTTTTCGCTCCAGCTGATCAGGCCAGGCGATCCAGGCAATCGAAAGGCCAATGGCGAGTAACCAGAGCAGCAGCATGCGACGCGGCATGTGTAAGCCTCCCCTCCCTGTATCGGTAAGAATTGCTCCCCCTATAGGGACTCAGGATTTTCTTTCCAGTTCCGATGAAGTTGAAAGGAACATCAGGATTATTATGACTTTCGGAATGCGACAAAGCTTCGGCGCAAAAATTTTCCTCTTCACCATCGTGCTGGTTCTGATGGTGGTGGGCTCGATCACGTTTAAAAACAGCCAGGCCCTGCGGGAAAACCTGGATCGGCAGTACCAAAGCAGCCTGATTGATGGTACGCAGCTTTTAGGCGAGAAAATCTTCAGCCTTCTGACCCGCTGGGACAACCGACTGAGCTTTCTGGTCCAGGCCGTGCAGAACGCTCCGGAAAAAAATCGGTCCGATCTGATCGACGCCTTCCTGGTCAGCGAAGAAGGTGCACAAAGTCTGCAAATTTTCCGTCTTAACCAAAATAATGAGATGACCACTCTGGTGGAACGAGTGAGCCCCGAACATCAGCCCATACCTGGTGCGAACTGGAAAAAGGCCCTGGGCGGCAATGAAGTCCGCATCATGTCGCATCCTCAAATCACCGAGCAGGCCGTCATGATCCGTCGTCTTGCGATCCGCGGCACCCAGGACATGGTTCTGGTGGTCCTCGGCTTTGAACTGCGCGTTCTTCCCCTGGCGACATCCGAAGATCGCAAGGTGCAAAGTTTCCTTCTCGATGAAAGTTTCCGTGATCTGATCACGCGTAAAACCTATCGTTCGCTGGTGCTTGTGAAAAGTTTCGTCAATAAAGCCCAAAAGCTGATGCAGGGTGATCTGGGCGCCGGCTACCTGGGAGAGCTGAAAACCTCTCAGGGGACTTATTTTGTAGCTTACCATCACATTCCCGGTTATCCGCTGCAGCTCGTCACCCATCAGGACAGCTCCGCGATCGACGAGGCCATCCGTAAATTCCTCTGGGACATGGTCCGCTGGACCATCCTTTTCGTACTGATCGCCATCTTCTTCGCGTCGACGATCCTGCGAAACCTTCTGAGCAACCTGCGCGAACTCTATGCCGCCACCCAGCGTCTCGGCAGCGGTGATTTTCAGCATACGGTGAGCGTTCGTTCACAGGACGAACTGGGTCAGCTGTCGGCTGCATTTAACCTGATGACGCGAAAAATCGTCAACCTGCTCGCCGCCGAACATGAAAAAGCCCGACTCGATCAGGAACTCTCGGTTGCCCAGTCCGTGCAGAACACCTTCTTCAAGGAAAACACCTTCCGCAATCGACACCTGCTCATGACCAGCTTCTATCAGCCGGCCTCCGAATGCGGCGGCGACTGGTGGGGTCATTATCCTTTGGGATCGAATCGCGAACTGATCGTGATCGGTGACGCCACAGGCCACGGCGTGCCCGCGGCTTTGGTAACAGCCATAGCCTATGCGTCCACTCATATTCTCGCGGAGCAGATCATGGCGGGAGCCTTCCCGGCCAATGATCCGGCCGAGATCCTCCGCTCGCTCAATACCCTGCTCTATCAAACGCTGCGCGGCAAACTCTGCATGAGTTTTCTGGCTCTTCTGATCGATAGCGAAAAACGCACGCTGACCTTTTCCAATGCGGGGCACCCCTATCCCGTCCTGATTCCCGCCAATGCCAGCGACCCGCGCCTTGGCCCCAAGCCCAAAGTTCCCTATCGCTATCTTTTACAGAAGCGAAAATCCTCCTGTATTCTAGGCCTGGAAAAGGACTCGGTCTTCTATAACGAAACAGTCAACCTGGTCCCTGGTGACAAGATCATTCTTCATACCGACGGCCTTACCGAACTGGAGAATGCCGAAGGCAAACAGTGGGGCGCAAGGCCCATGAAACTCTTTCTGCAGGCGCATGCGCAGGAAGACCCCTTCACTCTTTGCAAATCGCTGATGCAGGATGCGATCAGCTTTAATAAAAATGCCAAGGTCTTCGATGATGATCTGACCCTTCTCATCATCGAGTTCAAGCAGGAAGAGATAATGGCGGCATGAGGGTACTGTGGCTCATGGCATTTCTACTTTCGCTGCCCGGCTATGCGGCCGAGGATCTTATCCCTATTGATCCGAAACTTCAAAAGGCTTACATCCGCCTGCAGGATGGCGAAAAAATCCTCGGCGGCGAAGTCAGCCAGGGTCAATGGCTGCGGCTGTGCCAGGGGCTGGGCCAGAACCTTCTGGCGAATGCGGCCTCCCCGGGTTTCCTGGCGGAATACATATGCCAGCGCGAGGTGAAGGAACCCGAAATCGCTGACTCCACGCCCTGGCGCATTTCGTTTGTGCCTCGACCCAAATTCATCGACATCACCGTGGAATTCCATAGCAAGGAAAAGTGGATACCCGTGCAGACCTTCAGCTTTCATCTGCAGGGTGAATTCCTGGAGGACATGCAGAAGGCCACGGTTCTCCGCTTTCTCGCCCGCATGATCGTGGAAAGCCTGCCGACCGGCTGGATTTATACGCATAAAAGTGGCGGAAAAACCCTCGAACTCATCATGCATCCCGATATGCCCTTCCTCCCGGAAGAACTTTTGATCTATCAGCTCAGCTATCAACCCAGCAAAAAACTCTGGGTTCCTGAAATCAAAGCCTCGCTCGCCAGAAGGCAGTCCTTTCGCAATCTGGAGCAGGGTCGCGCCGAGACCTTTGAATGGCAAAGGACCTATGGCAGGCTCATCGAGGGCGAACGCTATTGGATTCAGAACAGCAAAGGCCGCAATCAGCGGCAGGCTGAATACGAAAAGAGAATCAACGGGGAAACCCAGGGCTTTTCGCTGCTGAATCTTCTGGACCGCATGCTGTTTGAAAGCTTCAGCTCGAACTATGCCGGCCTTCGGTATGGCCGCTCTTTTGTTCAGGGGGAATCGGTGATCACGGAGACCGCCCTCATCTCCGCCCTTCTCGAAATTCGCAGTGGTCCGCTTTCGGGTCTGCGTTTCTATTATGATCTGACGCCTCGTGTCGAAAAAGAACGCTTTGGCCTGACCGAACACTTCGAGATGAGCCGCACATCGCTGGGCTGGGCCTGGGAAATCATTCCGCCCGAATCCTTGCAGGGCCTTATTTCGCGGATCGACCTGCAGCCGAAATTCGGGATCCTCAGTTTTGAATCGAAGCTGGCCGTCCAGGATAATCTGGGTGACTATCAGCTGACCAGTTTCGAAGCGCGGCGGGTCTTGAATCTGAACGCGGAGCTTGGCATTGAAAAGGAATCCCTCGGCTGGCGCACCCGACTCTGGGGATCCTACAGTTCAGCCCAGGCCAGTCTCGTCAAGTCCAATGGCGTATCGGTGACCAGTGCCCGTATCGGTTTTGATGTTTATATGGACCTTATGAAAGAGGAAAATTGGGAACTGAAGGCCCTCGCCTTTGGTTTTGGCGAAAGGCTTCTTCTGCAGCGGGATACCAAAGCCATCAGCGAGAGCAACAGTGATCTTGCGATTCGTCAGTTCGGCTTTAATCTCCTCTTTCTCGGCGGAGGTGTGACAGTCTCATGGTAAAACACCTTATCGCCTCCTTCGCCCTCTGTTTCAGCCTCACCGCCTCGGCGGATGATATTCCCGATCCCATGGCCTGGTGGCAGGATCTCAGCGATTCCGCCTGGCAGGATCAGCCCACTTTGATTCGGCATCTGACTATCCGCTCCAGTACAGCAGCCAAAGCCAAACGCTGGGACCGGACCATGCAGGAATTTTCTGAACTGGGTTTCATGCAGTACGTGCCGAGTGAAACGGCAGATTTCATCAAACGACTCAACCCGGTCGAGGATATCAGCGATCTGCCCCCAGAGGCTTTACTGGACCCTGCTCTGCTTCAGCTCATCCTTTTGGATCGCGGCAGCAAGGTCACGATCCAGGGCAGCCACAAAAGGACTTTTAAAACGCTTGCCACCTGGCCTATCACGGCCGCTGACCGAAAGACGGCTCCGAGCGTATTGAATTGGCTGTCGCGTAACCTGGGTTATGATGCGGTGGTGATTGATGCGCGGGATGGATTGATTCTGGCGGGACTTCTGAAAAGCACCAGCGAACTCGGTCAGGGCCTGCTCGTCAAGGACAGCTCCAAAAGGTGGCTGATCAAGGAATCGAACACGCGCGGGGAAGCCCTTCTGCAGATGCTGAAAACCAGCGGTTCCCTCGCGGTCTTTGAAGTCCTTCTGGCCAAGGGTGAAACGCTCGCGGTGAACAAAGGATCGAAGATACTCCTGGGACAAAATAATAACTGGATGAAGCTGCTGCAGCCTGCACCCAAAGCCGCTGCAAGGCCCAAGGCTTTGACGCCTGATCCCGAGCCCGCGGCTGCCACGCAATCAACCCCTTAAAGGGGCTTCACTTCCACTTTCGCCTTCAGTCGCGCCAGTCCTGTTTCAAAATTACCGCCGACCACACCATCCATGATCAATCCCATATAGCGCTGAAAATAAGAGAGATCCTGCTGAAGCTGCCAGACGACTTCCGTGTCCCCATTATCCAGCGCATTCACGATCCAGGCACTGTGGGCCTGCGAGGGGAAGGGTTTTTCGAAGGTCAGCAGCACATCCACGCGCGCATTCTCCTGCAGATCCTTCATCACCATTTTCCCGCGGCCGATCTTCTCGCCTTCCCAGGCATAAATGGAACCGAGGCCTTGCCCTTCCACGCGTGAAGTGGACTCAGGATCATTGGCGCTGAAAGGATCCCAACTGCGATACTGATGAAAGTCCGCGAGCACCGCATAGACCGCCGCGGGTGGACTCTGAATGGTGATGCGTCTCTCCATTTCCACCGCATGCGGCAAAACATTGGGAAAAGCGAGGATCGCAAAGGCCACGGCGACCAGGACCAGACCAATTTTCTTAAGCATGGGCATCCCCTTCCAAACCTACGGCAGGCGTGTAGATACGATTCAAACCAGACTTCCGAATAGCTGCAGGTGTATGTTTGACTGCAAAATCACGCAGGCTTTGCTGCCATGCGCTTTTCAGATGACACACCGATTGAAACGACCAGGATTGCTGCACGATCCAAAGAGCTTTTTTGCGCCTGACATCCCGGTAAGCTGCCAAAGCCGACGGTTCAGGTCCCGCTTTTTGCAGCGCCAAACCCAAGGCCCAAGCATCTTCCAAAGCCTGAGCCGCACCCTGCCCCAGATTCGGAGTCGTGGCATGGGCGGCATCGCCCAGCAAGGCCACGCGTCCTTCGACCCAATGATCGGTCGGCTTGATATCCCCGATATCCGTGTGAATAATCCGCTCGGGCGGCGTGCGGGCGATGATCGGCGATTCATCGGGAAAGTGTTTCATCAGCTCCAGCGCATGCGTCCTCCGTTCCGAAGGCGTTTTGGTTTCATGAGCCGGGGCATCGAAGGTGAGGTACCAGTAAATATCCTCGCTATTGATCTGTGAATAGCCGAGGCGGCACCCCGGTCCCCAAATTTCCGCGCCCATGTGCGGATCCTTTAAAAAACCGGGTGCGGACACGATACCGCGATAGCTGCTGGTCCCCGAGTAACGATGCGTGACCGGCGGAAACAGAAGCGAGCGCACCTGGGAACGAAGTCCATCCGCTCCGATTAATAATTTGCAGTCGAGCGTTTCGCCATTCGCCAGCGTGACCCGAACCCCATCCCTGTCCTGCGTGATGCCCTGAATCGTCACTGCGAAACGAATGCCCGCCTCAGTGAAACCCTGCGCCAAACCTTTTTGCAGCTGCGCCCGATGCATGGCCACAAGTCCGTCCGGTTTCGCATCCATGCGCGTCAGCTCACCACTTCGCGTGGATCGCAGCTGCACCTGATTCAGGGTCCAGCCGCGCGGGGCCAGCTCATGCCACAGATCAAGAGCCCGCAGCGCAGCCTGGGCATTCGGCGCCAATTGCAGTCCGGCCCCGACTTCATTCAGGCCGGGACTGCGCTCCAGAACCAGGGTTTTAAGTCCGCTCTTACGCATAAACCGGGCCGCGCTGAGCCCTCCGATGCCCCCGCCGATGATGATAAGATCCCAGTCCTGACCCATGCACCTGCCTTTTTATCATCTAAAAATACCAGTGTATCCTGAAGCTTGGCCCTCCGTCACCCTTTGAGATGCAGGCCCTCCCAAAATCAGTTATGATCAGCGGCGTGAATTCGAACCTGTGCGCAAAAGAGGACGGCAAAAGCATGACCATCGAAACCATGGAAGAATTGGAAGGTTTGAAACGCATCGGCAAGATCGTTGCCAATTGCCTGCAGCATATGGCTCGCAGTATGGAGCCGGGCATGACCACGCGCGAACTGGACAGCATCGGTCGCGATTTCCTCGCGGCTCATGGCGCGCGTTCGGCTCCGCAGCTTCTCTATAAATTCCCGGGCAGCACCTGCATTTCGGTGAACCATGAAATCGCGCACGGCATTCCAGGCGATCGCGTCCTGGAGGCCCGCGACCTTGTGAATATTGATGTATCGGCCGAGCTGGATGGGCTGTTCGCGGATACCGGCGGTAGTTTCATGATACCCCCGGAAACCAAGACCAAGCGTCAGCTGTGTGATGCGACTCGCGAAGCTCTGCAGGAAGCCATGAAGGTCGCCCGCGCGGGTCAACCGATTCGGGCCATCGGCGCCGCTGTCGAAGCCACCGCCAAACGTCGGCGTCTCACCATCATTCGCAACCTCGGCAGTCATGGTGTGGGCCGCGCCCTGCATGAAGAGCCGGAATTCATCGCGCCCTTTCACGATCCGAAAGACAAAAGGCTTTTGAAAGAAAACATGGTGATCACCATCGAACCCTTTCTGTCCAACGGCGCGCATCTCGCCGAGGATGGCAAGGACGGCTGGACGCTCCTGACCGATCCTCGTTTCGTGACCGCACAATTCGAACATACCATGGTGATTACCAAGGGTTCGCCGATTATCGTGACGGTTCCCGACGCGGTGTAAGCTCCGGTGATTCCCGGCCCGGTCTTTGCAAAGTCGGTGTTTGGCAATGAATGCCGATTTTCAACGGGAACACCACCATGCTCGTCTATCTCCTGCTTACCATGCTGATCGCCCCTTTCATTCTGTCAGGCTGCGCGTCGCATGCATTGGGTTCACGGCAGCATGCTCCCCATTCCTCGGCCCTGCCGCCTCCCGATGATGCGCCGCTTGTGAAACTCATCCAGGAAAAAATGAAACTGTATCCGAAGCAATCCGGGTTCTATCCCCTGATTGACGGTGAAACAGCCCTGCGGACTCGAACCTCACTCGCCGACATGGCCCGGAGTTCCTTGGATATTCAGTATTATATTTGGCGGAATGACCGCACGGGTCGGCTGATACTCTCGCGACTTTTGGATGCGGCTGAACGGGGTGTGCGGGTGCGCATCCTGATCGATGACATTCATAAAGGCGAGGATCGTTCGCTGCTCAAAGCCCTGGATCGGCACCCTCTGGTCGAGATTCGGCTCTTCAATCCCGCAAGCACAGGCAGCCAAGGCCTGGGTGCCATCACCCGCGGCCTGGAGATGGTCCTTGACTATGATCGAATGACTCATCGCATGCACAACAAGCTGTTTCTGGTCGATGGCAGTCTGGTCGTTGTCGGTGGCCGGAATATCGGCAATGAATATTTCGATCTGAATGGTCAGAAAAACTTCCGTGATCTTGATGTCCTGGCCGCCGGGCCCGCTGCCCGACGCTTTGGAAAGGTATTCGATCAGTACTGGAACGCCGAGGCCTCGGTGCCGGTCAATGATCCCGGAGAAAATCTGAAGGATCACGATTCGCCGGATTGGATGGCTTTGCGCAAACAATTTGACGCTGCGCCTGAAAATCAGATGGATCTCCCGGTTCTGGAGGCTGAAAAATCCTATCCCTGGCTTGTCAGTCGTTTGAACCGTATGATTTGGGCGCCTTTTCGTATTCTGGCGACTTCACCCGACATCGTCTACGACGACGAGGCGGAAACCCTCGGGGATCAGCTTTTGAAACTGCCGGAACCCACGCAGGAACTGCTGGTGGAAACGGCCTATTTCATCCCCTCACGCGCCTTTGTGCGGAAAATACGCGAATGGCGGAAAAAAGGCGTAAAAACCAGGGTGCTGACCAACTCCATGCGATCGAACGATGTCCTCGCCGCGCATGCCGGCTACGCCAAATACCGAGATCAGGTGCTGGAAGCCGGCGCGGAACTTTATGAATGGCGGAGCGATAATCAGCCGGCCCGTTCCAAAGGCAAAAAAGGTGTGCTTGCGAGCCGCGCGAATCTTCACACCAAAGCCTATGTGATCGATCGCGAGTTTTCCTTTGTCGGCAGCTATAACCTCGATCCAAGGTCCGCAGACCTCAACACCGAATGCGGAATCCTCATCAAAAGCCGGGAATTCGCGGATCAGCTCGTCACCATGATCGAGCAGGGCATGCAGCCGAATAACAGCTGGCAGGTGAGCCTGGAATGTAAACCGAATTGCGAAGATCCATCCGAGAAAATCCGCTGGCAGGGACTCCGGCGCAATGCGGAGGTGATCTTCGAAGAGGAACCGGACAGCAGCCTTTGGCAACGCCTGAAGGTCAGGGTCATCGGCTGGCTGCCGATTGATGAAGCACTTTAATGCAGGTTTTCGCGGGCGTTGGGTGGCATCAGCACACCCAGCCCATGTTTCTCGACCGTCAGGGCAAACATGCCCTTGCCGATCTCCTCGCCGTCGGCGCGGATGGGCAGATGCCGCGGGCCTTTGATGGAAGCCTGGCGTTTGACGTAAACATACTCCCGCAAAGGATGATGCGGTTTCTTGGTCAGAAACGACCAGAAAAGCGAGAGATAATGCCGGAAATTCCGCGCGCGAATGATGCAAATCTCCATAACGCCATCATGCGTGCTGATATTCTCGCCCCAGCGCAGCCCTGTGGCGCCCATGGACCCGGCGTTGGTCACCATGATGGTGGACGCTCTGCGCATCATGCGCCTGCCATCCACGTCCAGTTCAAACGTCCAGATCCTTTCCTTGAATAAAAGCTTCGCGGCGTTCCAGATATAAGCGATCCGGCCGAATCTTTTCTTGGCGGCCTGCGGCGTCGCGGTCGTGATCCAGGAGTAGGTGCCCACACTGATGTGGCAAAGAAAGGCTTTCCCATCGACCAGCACAAGGTCCACGGGTTCCACCGAACCTTCGTCAAACACAATGTCAACCGCGTCCTCGATGCTTTTGGGAATCAGATGCTCGGCTGCGAAGACATTCGCGGTGCCCGAGGGGATCACACCAAAGGCCCGACCCAGGCGATAGGCTTCGGTCGCGACCGAGGCCAGCGTTCCATCTCCGCCTGCGGCGACGAAGACTTCAGCCCCATTGCGGGCAGCGTCCTGCATGATCCGCGGCAGATCATCCTTTGGCTTGAGGAAGTGAAAGCCGACTTTTTTCCCTAGTTTTTGCGCCTTTTCTTCCGCATAACTTTGAAGTTTTTCAACGTTGGCGCTCCCGGAAGCCGGGTTGATCACAAAGAAATAATGCCGAAAGGGCAAACCTTCCTCCACCAGTTCGGACCGGGAGTTGCATTCCGCCTCCTGAGTCTGCAGCTTCTGAGCGGCTGACGGTTGAGCGAACGGATCGTAGGAGACTTCATGCGGCTGATTCATGTTTCTGATCTCCATTTTGGGCCCCATTATTCAGATTCCATTGGGGGGCAACTTCTGGATGCCATTGCAAGCCTCAGGCCAGATGGAGTGATTATTACAGGCGATTTGACACAGAGAGCCAAGCACAGCGAATTTGTGGCGGCTGCTGAGTTTCTGGAAAAGGCCCGCACGCTGACCGCGCACGTTGTGGTCTGTCCTGGCAATCATGATGTTCCCTTGTATCGCTTCTGGGAACGGCTGCTGATGCCCTTTGCCCGCTACAAGGAACATATTCAGAAGCAGCTCGATACAGTCGCGCAACTGCCTGGGGCCACCGTGGTGGCGCTCAACAGCGTAAAGCCCTACTCACGACTCGTGCAGGGCCGTCTGAGCCGCTCCCAGCTTGAAATGTGCCGCGATGCGTTTGCCAAGGCCGACCCCGCGGACTTTCACATTCTCGCCCTGCATCATCCGATTGGAATGATGGATCAAGGCTTTCATCATCCCTCTCTGGAAGCGGATTGGCAGGATGTCTGTGGTGGTGTGCGTCTCGATCTGATTCTGACCGGCCATGTGCATCAGGCGGCTGTTGTTCCGGTGAAACCCACGCCCTGCTCGTCGCCTTTGGTCCTTGTCAGCTGTGGAACGACGACGTCGAGTCGCGGACGCGGGGACGAGGCCTCACGGAATCATTTTCATGTGCTCGAAGGATCCGCCACGGGACTGCATCTGGAAAGTTTTCGGCTGGAAACGCAGGGCGGATTTCATGCCTTTGCGGAGTATCATTTTCCCCGTCAGCAGGGCGTTTTTTCGCTCACGCAATAAGGGACCTCCGACCGAAGTCGGACGTCCCTCGATAGGGGTTCAGATTTTTTTCACGCTCAGAGTCGGAAAGCTCTGATCAGGCTTGCAGAGCCGGAATTGAACCGTCTCGGCACGACTGAGTTTAAGAGTCAGGTTTTTGGGTTCCGTGCTGGCTTCACCGAAGCGGTTGACCAGTTTCACGGTCTGATCCAGGGTGAGGTCCGCCTGCGAACCGCCACCGATATCAAGCTGGGCCCAGGTTTCGTCCGCGAATTTGAATTCGGTGACGCCCTGGGGCAGTTTGGTGGTGACCGCGAAGCAGCCTTCGCCGGCTGGAGTCAAAGCATAGGAAGCATCGGCATTCCAGCTGTTCACGGAACCGCGCAGATAGATCGCGAAGTCAACCGAGGCCGGAGGCGCGGGCTCTTCGCCGGCTTGATCTACGCTGACGTCAGCGTTCACTTCTTTCACATCACACTGGGTGGCGACGATGTAAGCCGCGGAACGGGGAGGAAGAGCAACCGCCGTAGTTCCACTCCGGGAAGCCACGTGACCTGCATCCACCGTCATACGGCGACCACTCATAAGCTCCACGTAGCAGCCCTGTTTCAGACCAGGGAACTTCATGCTCTCGATTTTCAGTTCTTGCACACCCGAGTAGAGGATCGCAACAGCGGCATCACCGCGATCGACGAACATCAGATCTTTTCTTTCACACTCGCGGCAGTATTCCTTGTTTTCGAAACGGTCGGTGTAAGGCAGGTTGCCTGCCAATTGGCGGAACTTCAGACCACCGAGGACCACTTTCTCCTTATAGTCCGCACCGGCATTGATAGCCACGTCTTCATCCGAACCATAAACCAGGGCACGGCCATCGGTCGCGGTCAGCATATAAGCGTGACCGAGCATCGCCTGCTGATAGTTCTTCAGGATGAACATATCGCCGACGACCGAATCGTGAATACGGGCGAAGTAGATCGGAGCCTTGAGGGCCTTCATATACTCGTCTTTATTGAAGTCCTTGAGCGAGAACCAGGACTTTTCCGTGGCGCGTGGGATCGGATAGAGCATCATCTGCCAGTCGCGATTGTTGCCCGCCTCCAGGGACGCGACCAGATTCTTGCGACGGAGCTTCTGCCAGTTCTCTTCCCCGCGGCCATAAAGATCGAAGGATTCCTTGAACACCGTGGAATACATATAGGTATCGAGCAGGAAGAAGTCGGTGACATCCATGCCGTCGCGATAGTGGTTGGCAATGTCCACCTTGCTGGTCGCCATTTCACCGTAAACATAGAGCGATTTATCCTGCAGCAGCTCGCCGTCCACCTCCTCGGTGTTGTCGGCCAGGCGTTGCTTGAGGTCCACCATCAGGTCAGCAAAGTAATCCTTCGGTATGTGCTTCACAGCATCCAGACGGAACCCGTCGATGCCGAGGCGCACCATTTTTTCCAGAAGATCGACGTGAGTTTTCTTCACATAAGCGCTCTTCTTGTCCAAAGACGGCAGGCCTGGGTACCACTTCACGGCTACTTTCTCAAGGTTATCCCACTCATTTTCATAGATAGGATACTTGTCAGCCGTCAATTCAAAGTAATAGCCGCGCACAATAAGGGCGCCGTTACCAAAGATCGCGCGCCAGTGCTTCATGAAGCCATCACTCTGCAGGCAGGACGTCGTGCGGCCGAACTGCGAGCAGTTCGCCTCATCACCATTCCAGCTGATGGTCACGCCCGCATCACCCGACAGGCGCTTCAGGTCGGAATACATCCAGGGCATCTGCTCTTTGATGAAAGAGATTTCATAACGGGTGCGCTCGGTATTGGTGCGCAGGACCTCGCTGATGGTCTTGCCGCGTTCCTGGAGGAAGCTTTGGAAACGCTTATAAAGCGAGCGTTCCGGAGCATAGAAATAGGCCAGTTCATTCACGGTCCCGTTCAGAACCTGAAGCTTATAGCTCATCAGATCCAGATAAAGATCGTAGTTGGCGAAGTCAGACGGTTTATAAAGATCCGAATAGCGGAGGGGCTCATCAGGATTATAACGCAGGGGATCGGCCATGTGGTTCAGGACCGTGTCGGCTACGATTTTGATACCGCGGGCATGGGCAGCCTTGATCATCGACCGCAGCTCGGCTTCGCTTCCGAGCTTGTTCTGGAAGACCCGGTTATCGGTCGGCTGATAGCTTTCCCACCAGATGCCGTAACGCTCCAGGGTCTTTTGCGGCGGCGAAATCTGAATGATCTTGTAACCGGCGCTTTCCAGCTGCGGCAGCTGCTTTTCGATGTACCCGTAGGTCATGTTAAAGGCCTGGAGAATGATGTCCGGACGATCAACTTTCAGCGTTGTGGACTGCTTGTTCACGAAGTCAAGCGCATCCCAACCGAGGACGCGATCGGCGCCGTAGATTGTTTTGATCTCGTCCACGCCCCGGGCGACGATTTCTCCGGATGGACTGATATCATCCTTGCGGCCGATGCTGGTGCGTTTCGCCCGGCTGACCGGCACGGTTTCGCCCAGCATGAAGGCCTTGCTGACGTCGATGCAGCTATTATCCGCAGCACAGGATGTGTCCGGTTTCGCCGGCTCCGGCTGAGGCTCAGGCTGGCCCGGTTGTCCGGGCTCCTCGGACGGAGGCTGGGGCTCGGGGGAATCGCCGTCGTCTTTCTTGTCCGAACAACTGGCGAGCAGCTGGCCGATCAGAAAAACACTCACAAGTTTTTTTGATACTGCATTCATAAAGCACCTCGGGTTTAGACCAATATAGAGCAACCCACCATCATCGAAGTGTGATGGCGTTCTTGATGGACAAGGAATGCGCGGCCATGAATCAGTTTCGAAATGGAGCGAGTTCAGGTTCCCCACTAGCGAAGTTTCTATCTGAAAAATCTCTAAGCCGTCAATGACGAGATGAAATAAAACTACAAATTACAAAACACAAAGGTGAGCTGTTCCCAAAAGAAGACGCTTTCACATGAGGCTGTGTTGCTTGCTGCGAGGCAGTTTGAAGATATCATAAAGAGGCGGGCCAACCCGAATTCCAAGGACTGCGTCCGGGTTGGGATGGAGTAATTTTCCTACACGTAAACTTAGACAGAGCGCTGAAGGGCGCGTATTTCCTGGCTTTGGAGGTCGCGGTTGTTCGGGAAATATTCGTTATGGAGACGCCGCAAGTCATCACCCACCAAAAGGTAACTTAATCCGCGATTCTCGGCGGCTCTCCAGCGGACCAGCATGGTCTGGGATTCATCCCATCCGTCCGGGATGTCCTGAGACGGGTAATAGGCGATCACGGCCCGGCGACCCGCGAGCGGACCACCATGGAATTGCTCGTAGTATCTTTGTTCCTCCTCGGCGCTCCAGACTTCGACATAAGGGAAGCTTAAAAATCTTTCGACCACCGCAGGATCCCACCAGGCAAGGCTTACGAAGTTCATCGTCTGCTGCAGTCCGAAGATGGGCAGAAGCTCCGCGCTCTGCTGTATGAATTCCAGAACACCACTTTTCTCCGCATCATAGTTTCCGGCGATGGCTCCGAGCGTATCCCAATGAATGCCATCGAAACCGAGTTCCATAATGTCCGGCGCCCATCTATTCACCATAAATCGAGCCCAGGCAGCATTGGCGAAATAGCAAGGGAAGCGAGCGGCGTGGACATAAGGTCGACCGTTGCGATCGACGAGGCGAAAGGCATGGGGCTTCAGATAATCAAGGTCGTGTTCTTCCGCGCCGACGGCCTGCACATAGGCCCAGGCGCGACCACCGCATCGGTGAATCTCGTCGATGTAGGCCAGGATCGTGGCGCGGCTGATCGGGCGGCTTCGCAGAAACGCATCCGTCCAATGATCGCCTTGCGTGGCTTCGGAATAGCTGTAGGCCCAGTCATAGAACTGAAAGTCCTGTATACCGAAGTTTTCGTAAAGCCGCTGAATGCGCCGCCGTGCTTCCGTTTCGCTCATGCTGGAAAAATCGCTTAAAAAACCATAACGGCCGTTAAGCCCCATGGTGCCTCCCCGAGGGTTGATGCGGTTTTGTGTCGATTGATGCCAACATTTTACCAGGAAGGCGCCCGATCAATTCAGCGAAAAATCGTAAACCCTTATAAACTCGGCATCGGATGCTGCTTTGGTATGCAGTCTGGAGAGTGCAGGCGAGCGTGGATGTGCAACCTAATCGCTACACCCCTTGAGGCAAGCGGCATCGCGTACATACGGATTTGCAGAAATCATTTTTCAGGGCGGTTAAATATTTCAATGAGGCTGCGAATTTTGATGGGTTCGGTAAGCGCATTCTGTTAATGAGAAAACTGTCGGCACGTTTGGTAAATTTTCACACTAAAGGACGGAACATGAATCACACACTGAAAACACCGCGCTCCGGGTGGACTCCGCCTTCCCAGCTGAATCGTTCTCTTTTGGTCCTGTCGCTGTTTCTGTCTGGCAACAGTTTTGCCGAGGTGGTGGAGCAGAATCGAAGTTCCAGCGCCATCCTGTTCCAGGGCTTTGATTGGAATTCTGCCAACGGTCGCTACTACGAGACCTTGCAGAACCGGGCTGCCACCATCAAAGATCTGGGCGTGACCCATGTGTGGTTTCCTCCTCCGTCCGATTCCGCGGCCAAGGAAGGGTATCTGCCGCGTCAGCTGAATAATTTGAATTCGGCCTATGGAACAGAATCGCAGTTGACCGAGGCTATCCGCAGCCTGCGCCGGGTCGGAATCGAATCCATTGCCGATATCGTCATCAACCACCGGGTCGGGACGCGCGATTATGCTGACTTCTCGAATCCGAGCTGGGGCTGCGATGCGGTGACCAACAATGACGAGTGGAATGGCAAATGCGGTGGGAACGATTCGGGTGATAACTATACGGCTGCCCGTGACATCGACCATTCCAAGGCCTATGTGCAGAACGATATCAAAGCCTGGATGAACGAGCGTCTGCGCGGTGTGGGTTTCACCGGCTGGCGCTTCGATTTTGCCAAGGGTTACTCGCCCGGATATACGAAGATGTATGTGGAAGCGAGCCGTCCCAACTTCTGCGTCGGTGAAATCTGGCCCGATCTGAATTACGATCGCGTCGATGATCACCGTCAGCAGATGGTGGACTACGTGAATAACACCGGCGGCATCTGCGCAGCCTTTGACTTTACCACCAAAGGCCTATTGAACAAGGTTCTGCGTGACGGCGATTACGGTCGTCTGCGCGATGCCTCGGGTCGTCCTGCGGGTGCGATCGGCTGGTGGCCGCAGAAGATGGTGACCTTCGTCGATAACCATGATACGGGCCCGTCCGGGTCCTGCGGCAGCGGTCAAAACTATTGGCCCACGCCCTGTGACAAGGTGCTCACCGCCTATGCCTATAACCTGACCCATCCCGGTATTCCCACGATCTATTCAACCCACGTTTTTGAATGGAACCTGCAGAAGGATCTGAAAAACCTTGTGAACGCCCGTCGTTCGGTGGGCATCACGTCCACCTCGCGCGTTTCGATTCAAAGAGCCGAGAATGGTCTTTACGCAGCCATCATCGAAGGCAGCAACGGCCGCGTGGCCATGAAAATGGGACCGAATGATTGGAGCCCCGGTGCAGGCTGGAATCTTGCCAGCTACGGCAACGAATATGCGGTGTGGACTCAGGGAGCGAAGGCCGAACCCGCGCCTGCGCCTCAGCCGAACCCGACCCCTGCTCCGACCCCTGCTCCGACCCCAACGCCTGCACCGGGCGCTTGTAAAAACAAGGTGACCTTCCAGATCGCTCGCGCCAATACCAGTTGGGGTGAAAACGTCTATGTGGTCGGTAACCTTCCTGAACTCGGCGCCTGGAATCCTGCACGCGCTGTACCGCTGAAAATTCAAGCCGCCAGCGCGCAGGCTTCGTGGATCGGTACTGTGGATCTGCCGGCTCGTGCAGCTGTGCAGTACAAGTACATTAAAAAGAACGGCAACACCGTGATCTGGGAATCCGCTCTGCGCACGTCGAGCGGCAACCGGGAATTCCAGACGGTGACGGCCTGTAGCAGCCGACTGTCCCGCGCGGATGGCAACTTCAATCGCCAATGATCCTGAATAACCCCCTCGTTCACGAGGGGGTTTCTCTCCCCCACTCCTCCCTTGATTGACCCCTTCGCATTTCCGAAGTATTTTTAAACATAAGCATTCACAGCGCGAGGTCCCACCATCCATGATGCATCGCATGGCATTGATCGTCGTCTGCCTTTACGCATGTACACCTCCCGCCCGGCATCGCCTGGGAGTCGTCCAGGAAAGCGGCAGCACGCAGGATGCGCAGTCTCCAAAATCCTCCGAAGGCACGGCGATGGAAGCGGAACCAACGCCTGCTCCCTCACCCACACCCAGTCCAGCACCGAGCAAACCCAAAACCCTCACCTTCGGTCCGCAGACCTGCGAGAAAAATCCCGCAACCAACGCCTGCTATGTGGTGGATGCGAGTCTGATTGAAATGTCCGGCATCGTCGCCAGTCCTCAGCCTGGAAATCTCTTCTGGGTTCACAATGATGAAGGTCCCGGCATCCTTTATGCGATCAACCTGCGCGGCGAGATCGTAAGCCGACTCACGCTGCCCGGAATCACGTTTCTCGATAGCGAGGACATCACCCTCGGGCCGGGCCCGAAGGCTGGCGTTTCCTATCTTTATCTTGGTGATATCGGCGATAGCGCCAATACCCCTGGATCAGTCCGCGTGCTGCGCATGCCGGAGCCGACGCTCGATCCCGCGCAGAAAGGCAATAATCTGACAGCCCAGGATGTGGTGGCTGTGACTTTAACTTATGGTGGAAAACTGCAGGATTTCGAAACGCTCTTCATCGATCCGGTCGATGGCGACCTCTTCCTCGTTCAAAAAGCTGGATATAACGTCTACAAGGCCCCGAAGGCCCTGCTTGATGCGGCGCCTAACGGGGGCTCTGTGCCCTTGAGCCTCGTCCGCAGCAGCGGAGCCTGGGCTATCGAACCTTCATCGGGCAATATGAGTCCGAGCGGTGATGAAATCGTTCTGAGAAATGAAACAACAGCCTGGCTCTTTCGCCGAAGCCCAGGACAAAAAGTGGAAGAGGCCCTGGGGACCATCGCAGTGACTTTGACGCTGGGAACGGAATTCAACGGGGAAGCGGTCACCTTCGATGCCAAAGGCCTTGATCTCCTGACGGTCAGCGAGAACACCAGCAAGAACGCTCCCGCACCGTCTCCGCCGCAGCCTGTTTCCATCTATCGCCGCCTGGCGGCGCCCTAAGACAGCGCGCTCGCATGGAGACTGCACGCGAGGCCAGAAAAATTGTGCGTGGCTTAACCCAAAAGAGCAAAAAATTCATTCCTGTTCGTCAGACTCGCCGGATTCAGGCGTGAAGGGCTTCACCTGCCCTTCGTTTGAGCCAACCCACCAGCCCGCCGACCACCGGAATTTTTTCATAGAACATGGCGCTCAGATCGAAATAGTCGCGATGGTAATAGACCATTCCATCCGCATATTTCACATGAGAAACGCCATCGACGGGAAAAGGTTTCCCCTGGTTGAGATGCGGAGCCTCGACCGTCATGGTCCAGGCCAGCATGTGGGAATCACCGTCTTGCAGATGCTCTCCAAAGACAAAGCGCACGTCGTCGGCTCCTTCAAAGAGCTTTTGATAATAGGCGATCAGCTCGTCGCGTCCCTGCAGCGCCACCAGGGGATCCCGAAACTGGAAATCCTCGCGGTAGAACTGCGGAACGAGCGTCGCAATCGTATCGGCCTTGGCATTTTGAAAGAAGCTTTCGATCTGCATCCCGGTTCCTTTTTAAAAGGCCTTCCGTTCGCTGAAGGCGCTGCTGAAGTCGCGGATCAAAGGACAGGTCGAATCCCAACCTTGATCATCCGAACAGATCACATCGAAACTCAGCTGACCATCCAGGGAGGCAGGCGAGGCCGTCGAAAGATTCCAAAAGCCCAGGCCAGCCAAATTTTCCCGCTGCGCCACCGCGTAAGTGGCGGTGTAGAAGCTGTTGCGGGCATCCCAGCCTTCAGGTGAACCCCGGACGATCTGCCGACCAAATTCCCCTAAATAAAGGGGTTTATTGAGTCCGGCCTTGCGCATGAGTTCCGTATGCGCTCGGACCCAAGCTTCAATAAACGTGCCACCGTCCTGCTGGTCAACGGCGAACCAGTTGTAAGGCCAGGCGTGGAAGGAGCACACGTCGACCAGGGGCTGGCTGCAGTCCCCCAAAAAGTAGCTCCCTTCGGGCACGAGCGTTTCATTTTCGACGACCTGGGTGACGGGATTGGTCCGCCGCCCGCTATGAAAGCGCGAGGCCTGGAAGGGATACTGGTTGTAATTGAAACCGGGGACGCTTGCGGCGGACGGCACATAATCCTGCAAAAAGCCTTCGCTACCGCTTCCCACGAGATGATGGGCATCGTATTTTTTAATGATGCCTGCGGCCCAGTTGATCCACTGGCTCACGGTCAGGCCACTGATATCGGAGCGGCCGCGGGCTTCGTTGATGGGTTCCCACATCAGGATCGTGGGATCATCCTTATAGGCGACGCCGGTTCTGTGATTCACACGCTCGACCATGTGCTTCACGATCGCTTCGTAAACCGCCCGCGCGGCTTCCGATCTATAAAAATCCTCGCGATCATAATAGGGCTTCACTTCCACGGGAAGGCCGGCCCATTCTCCGAGTTTATTGATGCCGCCGTACTCATCCCAATAGTTGGCGAGCGGCATGATCAGACGAATCTGCAGCTCCCGCGCCCGCATCAGGACATAGTCGAGCTGCTGCCAGGCTTCCTCGGGAAATTCCAGCTGCGCCGGCACGCGTCCCGGACTGCGGTTATACACAAGGCATCGTTTGGGATCAGCCGGCTTCTCGCAGTTCGAAAAGGCGAAGATGCGCAGCGCATTCACCTGCAGTTTTTGCAGCGACGCAAACTGCTGATCGGCGGCAGCCTTCGAATCGAGCATGTTATAGCTATTGGCGGCTGAAAAAACATAAGGCTCGCCGTCCACCTGCAACGCGGCACCTTCCGCATGGACGAAACCCGCGGGCCGCGTGGTCTCGGCGTAGGAAGGGGCCGAGGCGAAGACGAAGATCCAACTCACAAGAAATAGGTTGCGCATGAAACTGTCCTTCATGGGATATGGGGTTTTATACCCTGGGTTTGATCTAGCACTGGCCCACCAACTTGTCGATAGGTGTGAACCTGTAGGTGCCGCTCTTTAAAATTAAGGGGTTGTTAGGAATGATGAAGAATCGTGTTCGATGGAGGCCCGTCGCTCTTAGCGTAGCTGGCAGGGGCCGCAGGCTTTACGGGCTTCGCTTTTGTGGCTTTAAGCGCAGCCCATCCTCAAACGATTGGATTTATTTCTTTTTAGGCTGGGAGGCTTTGGCCCATAGGTTCTGCCCGCGATTCACCTGACTGAACCCGCTTGCACGTGCCGAAGCCCAACGACCCTGCGCGTCTTCACAGCTCAGCTGAATGGAAATCGAAGGTACGGCGTCTTTCAGAAGGTACTGCCCCTGAGCGGGCTGATCACTGACATCAAGCTGCTTCGCCTGGTCCTGAATGCGGCAGCTCACAGCACCAAAAGCGTCCCAGCGGATGATTTTTTCGGTGCCCGACGCCTCCACAGTCAGAGACATGATCGACACTTTTTTCCGCAGTGGAATATGCGTGAGGGCTTCGGCCGTTCCACAGCGAAGGCGGACCTCCATGCTTTCCGGAATATTGACCGTCGCCGTGGTCACGCTGCTCACATCAATCAGCTGCTCCTGCATCACCAGCTGACAGCTTTTGACGTTCGCCCGCCAATGGAAGCGGACGGAAACGGAATCCTCACCGACACCCAGAAGCGGGACCGGGTCGTGAAAAAAATTTTCAATCACAGGCTTTGAACGTTCATCCGCCATGGAAAGAGAACTCAGACTCAAACCGAAAAGAACAGCCAGGAAACGCCACATAAGCCTATAACTCCGAAAGACCTTCTACGGGAAGAACAGCACCCACAGGGACCGCGGCCACCTTTTGCAAAAGCGCACCCAATTGTAAGTATCGAAGATAAATCACGATAAACTGCAGGCGAGCGCAGCCGGCGCGACTCCTGTCGCAAACCTGGACAGGCACCACCGGCCTCCCATCCCGGGACGCGGCGGGAGGCCGTCCGGCCGTTCCTTCCGTTTCGTGGTCCTGGCGCCAAGGTCGAGCCGTCCCCCTCTTAAGACATTGAAATGATTTCCAACACAAAGAGCCCGGGATCACAGCGTCGACGGGTATCCTTAAGCTCAACCACAGGTTCCCACCGAAAACGTAGTTTTATGGAGAACACCCTTCTCAATTGTGCGGCATTCATGATTGACTTCAAAATTGACCTCAGGCATCTTCACATCCTGACATCTGTTTCCCACAGAGGTATATTATGCGCACCATAACACAAGACTTACGAACAAGGCCGACAAGCTCCATGCTTGCTCATACCAACCTCGCTTCCTCCCGCCTTGCATCCTGTCTTTGTTGCCTCTGTTGCTGTTGTTAAAGAACAGCGCCGTTTTTTTTAAATCCATTCTTAAAAATTCAATAAAACGCGCTGGTCTTTGATCCAAAGCCTTGAATCCTTGCGGCTTTGGTTTTGACCAACACTTGGGAGTGCAAGTATGCGTTCAGGTTTTGTCGCCCTCGTTGGGGCTGGGCCCGGTCACGTCGATTATCTGACTCTTGCCGGTTTGAAAGCTCTGCAGAAAGCCGATGTCGTTCTCTATGATGCGCTATTGTCCGCGGAATTTCGGGGACTCTTTCCCAAACGCTCAAAAGCCATTTATGTGGGAAAACGCTGCGGCCGTCACGCGCTCGCGCAGCAGCAGATCAATGCCCTCATTGTTTCCCATGCACAAAAAGGCAAGTTCGTCGTTCGACTGAAAGGTGGGGATCCCTTCATCTTCGGTCGCGGCGCCGAGGAAGTCGAAGCTCTGCGCGAAGCCGGCATCGACTACCGCGTAATCCCTGGTGTGAGCGCGTTGAACGGCATCGCTGCAAGCTTCACGCTGCCGCTCACCCTACGCACGGGTGGGAATGAATTCCGCGCGATCCAAGGGCATCATCTTCCTGAAGATTCCCAGTGGTGGCAGGACCTCGCTCGTTATAAAGGTACTGTAGCAATCTTCATGGGCCTTGAAAAACTGGCGAGCACTTTGGAAAAACTTCTCGCTCACGGCCGCGATCCGGCCACGCCGCTGGCTCTGATTGAAAGCTCCGATGATGGCTCGAGCCATGCTCATGCCACGACCATTCAAACGATTTTAACTCTGGGCTACCAGCGCGTCGGCCACGGACCGGTGATTGTTTACCTGGGTGACAATGTTCGCTTTATGGATACGAAAGCCCAAACCTTCCACAATCTTTTTCAGGAGGCGCCTCATGTCCTTGCTGCCCATTTTCATTGATCTCAAGGACAAGCCCGTGCTCCTGGTTGGTGGCGGTGCTGTCGCTCGGGAAAAACTCGAAAAACTGATCCAGGCCGAAGCCAAGGTTCGCGTCATTGCCCGGCATATCGCCGAGGAAACGCGGGAGCTGCTGGATAAACATCAGCTCGCTTACGAAATCCGTCCCTTCTTTGCCAACGACGTCGCAGGCCACGTCCTGGTGATTTCAGCGGTGAACGATCCCGCCACCCACGCCCGCGTCGCCGCCGCCTCCAGGGCCCGCGGCATCCTCGTGAACGCGGTCGATGAACCGGCCTCGGCGGATTTCTTCTTTGGAGCGCAGGTGGAGCGCGGCCCTCTTCAGATCGCCATTTCCACCCAGGGCCTTTTCCCGGGTGTGGCGCGCGCCTTTCGACTCTGGCTCGAAGAGGCCCTGCCGCACGATCTTACGGATGAACTCGGGCAGCTTGCTGTCCTTCGAAAAAATGTTCGTCAACTGATTCCCGATCCCACGCAGCGCATGCGAAAGCTCAAGGAGCAGCTGCAGATCTGGCAAAACAGTTGGCGGAATGAACACACGCATTATGCACAAGCAGGAGAGGTCACGCGATGAGTCAGGAAAAAAGCAAAATGGAAGTTTTGAAAGAGGAATCCCGAGGACTGCGCGGCACGCTCCCCGAGGAAATCAACAGCGACGCCACCCGATTCACCGGCAGCGCCGAGAACCTTTTGAAATTTCACGGCATGTATCAATACAAGGATCGTGACAAGAAAAAGCCAGGCGACGAGTCGGCAGGTCCGAAACCCTTTACGATGATGGTGCGGGGCCGCATCCCCGGTGGCCGCCTCACCTGGCAGCAGTGGGTGGCCTGGGATGATATCGCCTCGCGCTATGCGACGGCGGGCCTGCGCATCACCACAAGGCAATCGCTTCAGCTTCACGGCGTTTTGAAAGGCGACGTGAAACCCGTTCTGAAGGAAGTTCATGAAGCTCTGATGAGCACGACCGGCGCCTGCGGGGATGTCGTGCGGAACGTGACCCAGTCGGTGAACCCCTGGGGTGATCCGCGCCTCGCTCAACTCGATGAGCCCGCCACCCGTCTTTCCAAGCACTTTGAAGTGGGCTCGAACGCCTACTTTGAAATCTTCCTCGATGGCGAACCCGTGGTCGAGGAAAAAGAGGACCGCATCTACGGCAAGACCTATCTGCCGCGTAAATTCAAAATCGGTCTGACTGCGGCCGGCAACAACTCAATAGATATCTATACCCAGGACCTCGGCCTGGCTGCGACCTTCGATCATCATGACAAGCTCGACGGCTACTTCGTCTTCGTCGGCGGCGGCATGGGCATGTCGCACAATGATACCGAAACGCACCCGCGTCTGGCCGATCTTTTGGGCTGGATTCCTAAGGAGGCCCTGGTAGCTGTGGCCGAAGGCGTGGTCTTCACCCAGCGCGATTACGGCAACCGGGAAAACCGCACCTTTGCACGCCTCAAGTATCTCCTGGATACCCGCGGCCTCGACTGGTTCAAAAACCAGGTGGAAGAACGCGCGCAGCTTAAATTCGAAGATCGGCCTTTGCCCGCGTGGAAAACCCCGCAGCACCTCGGCTGGATTGAAACGCGTGACGGCACCCTCGCCCTTGGATTTCATACTCTCTCGGGCCGTCTGATCGATGCCGAGCGTCCTTTGAAATCCGCCCTTCGGCATGTGATTGAAACCTATCAGCTCGCTGTGCAGCTCACCGCCGAGCAGGATTTGATCCTTCATGGCATCAAACCCGAGCATAAGCGCGAGATCGAAACCTATCTCGACACGCAGGGTCTTAATCCCTTGAGCCCCAGAAAACTCTATGACCGCGCCCTGACCTGCGTGGCTCTTCCCACCTGCATGAAGGCCCTGGCCGAAAGCGAGCGCGTCGGTCCCCATGTCTTCGGTCAGATCCAGGAAATCCTCGACCGCTATCAGCTGAATGACAAGGCCCCGATCGTCCGCATCACGGGCTGTCCCAATGGTTGCGCGCGTCCTTATTCGGCCGAGATCGGAATCGTCGGCCAGATGCCAGGACTTTACGCGATCTTTGTCGGCGGTGAGCCGGAAGGTCAGCGTCTGGCCTTCAAAGTCAAAGACAAGGTCAAGACCAATGATCTGCCCGTGGTCTTCGATAAACTCATCGGCTATTGGAAAGCCGAAGGCGGCCGTGAAGAATTTCTCGGCGACTTCGTCCAAAGAGTCGGTGCCGAACGTTTGGGAGCGGTTCTATGAGCCCTTTGGGTGCGATCACGGACGAGCAGGTCAAGGAATGGAATCAACGCTATGCGACGCTGCCGGCTCTCGATATCGTGCAGCTCGCCACGCGCTGGTTTTCTCCCCAGCTGACGCTCGCCAGCAGTTTTGGTCCCGAGGATCTCGTGCTCATGCACATCGCGCTGCAATTGAATCCAAGGCCCGAGATCTTCGTGCTCGACACCGGCCGCCTGCCACCGGAAACCTATGATTTGATCGAACGCTGGCGCATTCGCTACGATCTGAGTTTCCGCTTTTATTATCCTGATCCTTCTGCCCTCGAACCCTTCGTTGCGGAACACGGGCCGAACGCTTTCTATGAAAGCGCCGAACGCCGAAAGCAGTGCTGCCATATCAGGAAAGTGCAGCCCCTGCAAAGAGCCTTGCAGGGCAAGAAAGCCTGGCTCACGGGCATCAGGCGTGAACAATCCGCGGCCCGATCGGGCGTGGACCTCTTTGCCCTGGATGAAGGAAATCGCTTGAAAATAAGCCCTTTGATCGCATGGTCAAGGCAGGACGTGTGGGACTATGTCAAGGCCCATAATCTTCCCTATAGCCCCCTGCATGACAAGGGTTATGCCAGCATCGGCTGCGCGCCCTGCTCGCGTGCGATCGAGCCGCATGAAGAGGAGCGCGCGGGCCGCTGGTGGTGGGAGGACCAGAGTCACAAGGAATGCGGACTGCATTCCCCAGCAAAAAGAGAGGATCAGCATGCCACGGCATCCCTTTGATAATAGCTATCTGAACGATCTGGAAGCGGAAGCCATCGAGGTGATCCGCGAGGTCGCCGCGAACTATGAAAGACCGGCGATGCTCTATTCCGTCGGCAAGGATTCGTCGGTGCTCCTGCAGCTCGCGCTCAAGGCCTTTGCACCCGGGAAAATCCCCTTCCCGCTCATCCATGTGGACACAGGTTTCAAGTTCAAGGAAATGTATGCCTTCCGTGATGCGATGGCGAAAAGGATTGGTGCGGAACTCATCGTTCATCGCAACGAGCCGGCGATCGCCGATGGGACGAATCCATTCAAACTCGGAACCCGTGCCTGCTGCGCGCTGTTAAAAACCGAAGCGCTCCTGCAGGTCCTCAAGAAATATAACGTGGACGCGGCCCTGGGCGGAGCGCGTCGGGATGAAGAACGCTCGCGCGCCAAGGAAAGGATTTTCTCCTTCCGCGATCGGCATGGGCAATGGGATCCCAAGAATCAGCGCCCCGAACTGTGGAACCTTTATAATACTCGGGTTCATGAAGGGGAAAACATGCGGGTCTTCCCCCTCTCCAACTGGACCGAATACGACGTCTGGCATTACATCAAACGCGAGGATCTCGACATCGTTCCGATTTATTTCGCGCATGAACGCCGCGTCCTCGATAAAGGCAATAGCCTCATTCCGCTGGATGAGGATGATCCACGCTGGAACAGCAGCGACGCGAAAAACGTGCAGGTTCGTTTCCGCAGCCTGGGCTGCAGCCCCTGCACCGGAGCCATCCGTTCGAACGCCACGACTCTGGATGATATCATCGCCGAACTCTTCGAAACGAAAAGTTCCGAGCGTGCGACCCGCGTCATAGATCATGATCAGGACGCATCCATGGAAATGAAGAAAAGAGAGGGGTACTTCTGATGACACAGGCAGCGACACGTTCCCTACTGCGCATTACCACAGCAGGCAGTGTGGACGATGGCAAATCCACCCTGATCGGCCGCCTGCTCTATGAAGCCCGGGCCGTCTTCGATGATCAGCTGGCCGCGATTGAGAACGCGAGGCGCATTCAGGGCGAACTCGATCTCTCGCTTTTAACGGATGGGCTCAAATCCGAGCGGGAGCAGGGCATCACGATCGACGTCGCCTATAAGTATTTTTCCAGCAGTCGCAGGAAATACATACTCGCCGACGCCCCGGGTCATGTGCAGTATACGCGCAACATGGTGACCGCGGCGTCACTGGCCGACGTTGCCGTGCTCCTGGTGGATGCGCGGCATGGAATCCTGGAGCAGACCCGGCGTCATGCTTATCTCTCGCATCTGCTCGGCATCAAGCACCTTCTTTTGGCGATCAATAAGATCGATCTGATCGACTACGATGCGGAGCGCATTCAGGCCATTGAAAAAGAATTCCGCGAACTGGAATGGATCAGGCCCGAGCAGTCGCTGCACGTGATTCCCGTCAGCGCTCTGCGCGGCGATAACATCAGCAGCCGAAGCGATCGCACGCACTGGTACAAGGGTCCTGCGCTGCTGGAAGTCCTGGATGAGCTGCCTTCGCGCGAAGACGCGGTCAAGGATCTGCGCCTTCCCGTTCAGTTGATCCTGCGGGATCCGAATGGAACGAGGCTGGCGGCCGGAACGCTGGCGGAAGGTCAGCTCAGGGTCGGTGATCCCGTCCGCATCCTGCCGTCCAATCAAACGAGTCGCGTGGCGGGAATCTATCGCTCGGGTCAAAAAACCGAGGAAGCCCAGGCCGGGGAAGCCATCGCCGTGGCCTTGGAAGATGAACGCGACCTCGATCGCGGCAGCATCTTCGTCACCGATGCGAGCGCGCCCTCCCCCACCCGTCATTTCCAGTCGCAGCTCGTCTGGTTCGATGAGGAAGCCCTGCGCCCGGACGAACGTTATATCATTCGCCTCGGCACGCAAACAGCGCGGGCCCAGATCACCCGGATTCATCATCGTTTTGATCTAACCCAGCTTTTGCCGGTGCCGGCCGAGGGTCTGCACCTCAACGACATCGCGGCCGTCGAGATCGAAAGTTCCCGGCCGCTTTACGCAGCGCCTTACCAAACATCACAGGCGCTGGGTGCCTTTATTCTGATCGATCCCAAAAGCTATCGCACGGTCGCGGCCGGGATGATCGATACGCCTTTGAGCGGGGATGGTCTGCGTCCGGATCAGCTGCACCTCGCCCATGCCGACGATGCGATCTGGCAGGAAAATCGCGGCAAGCCCGGCTGGCTCTTTCTACCGAAAGTCTTTTTGCAGAAAAACACCCTGGAAATCCAACAGCAGTCGGTGGAGGCTCTGCTTGAACTCGGCTGGCACGTTGTGGTCGAGGATGGTCGTGAAGGGCAGTTCCTGCGCAAACGCCTCGCGACACGCGGCATCGGCGTTTATGAGGATGGACTCGGCATCTAGGGGAAACTTTGCAGACGAAAGGGGATGGAACTGTTTTCAGAGAAGCGGTATAAAGGAACACCAAGAGCGGATGTCCCTTTGCAGGAGTGAGAGGATGGCGAGTACCAGGACTTTGAACGAGCGACTGAGTGAGCACAGGCTGGAGCATAAAGTGCTCTGTGCGTTCCAGGATGATATTCATCAGCTGGTGCGGCTTGTGACAGCGGGTCTTCTGTTCGAAAAAGAGAAAGAACGCTTTTTCACAGAATCCGTGGCGCCGGTCATGGAAAAGCTCCTGGCCTATCTGCGCCACACCTATGGAGCCGAGCATCCGCGGGTGGCGAACCTTTCGCCCACCGCCCTGGTTTGGGAAATGCAAGCGATCGAGCATCTGGTGCGTTCGGATATCGAGGCCGCCTTGAATAATGATCCCGCGACCGATGATGCCCTTGAGGTCATCATCTGCTATCCCGGTTTCAAGGCCACGCGTTATCATCGCCTCGCCCATATTTTCTATCGGCACAGCATTCCTCTTCTGCCGCGTTTGATTTCTGAACTCGCCCATCAGGAGACGGGCATCGACATCCATCCCGGGGCCCAGATCGGCGCGAACTTCTTCATTGATCACGGCACCGGCGTCGTGATCGGAGAAACGGCCATCATCGGCAAGAACGTAACGCTCTATCAGGGCGTCACGCTCGGAGCCAAACGTTTCTATCGTGATGACAAAGGAATTGTTGTCAAGGGCAACGCCCGTCACCCTGTGATCGGTGATGGCGTGACCATCTATGCTGGTGCCACGATCCTGGGACGGATCACCATCGGCGACGGGTCCAGCATTGGCGGCAATGTCTGGCTGACGGAAAGCGTGCCACCGAAGAGCCGCGTGACCCAGCAACGTTATCTCTCTTCGTATTTTACCGATGGAGATGGCATTTAGTTCCCGCAACACTATTCATGCACTTAGAGGAGTATTCATCATGTCCGAACGTCGTCACCGTCCCAAGATCGCCAACGGCATCCTTGAAACCATCGGCAACACGCCCCTCGTCCGCCTGACCAAGATCGGCAAGGACCTGCCGGGGGACATCCTGCTGAAGTTGGAATTCTTCAATCCCCTGTCGAGCGTAAAGGACCGTATCGGTGCGGCCATGATCGAAGCCGCGGAACAAAGCGGCAAGCTGAAGCCCGGCGCCACCATCGTCGAGCCCACCAGCGGCAACACCGGGATCGCTCTGGCCTTCGTCGCCGCGCAGAAGGGTTACAAACTGATTCTGACGATGCCCGAAACGATGAGCGTCGAGCGGCGCAAACTCCTCAAAGCCCTCGGTGCTCAATTGGTGCTCACCCCGGGTGAAAAAGGCATGAAGGGCGCGATCGCCAAAGCCGAGGAAATTATCGCGGAGAATCCTGGCTACTACATGCCGCAGCAGTTCAACAACCCGGCCAACGTCGAGATTCACAAAAAGACCACGGCCCTTGAAATCTGGGAAGATACCGACGGCAAGGTCGACTATCTCGTCTCGGGCATCGGCACTGGCGGAACTCTGACCGGAACAGCCAGCGTGATCAAAAAACTGAAACCCACTTTCAAAGCCATCGCGGTGGAACCCAAGGACTCCCCGGTTCTGTCAGGCGGACAACCCGGCCCTCATAAAATTCAGGGTCTCGGCGCCGGTTTCATTCCAGCCATCGTGGACACCTCTTTGATTGATGAAGTGATTCAGGTCACCAATGATGAGGCCGGTGAGTGGGCGCGACGCCTTGCGAAAGAAGAGGGCATCTTCGCCGGTATTTCCTCGGGCGCAGCGCTGGCCGCAGCTTTGAAACTCGCGAGTCGGCCCGAAAACAAAGGGAAACAGATCGTCGCTGTGATTCCGAGCACAGGCGAACGCTATCTTTCCACCTGGCTCTATGAAGATGCGTAATGGTTCCAGGGCCTTTGCATGGATTTCCACCACGCTGTAGGTTTTTTATGGAAGGGTCCGTAAAAAATCTTGCCCCTTTCCTCGCGACCTCCTATGGTGAGTCTAAAGGATTTGTGGCCGATTGCAGCTTTCTCTGCTAAAGCGCCAAATGAGTTCGAGAAAACTCGCCACGCCCTTGCGTGGCGTTTTTTTTTCGCGCAAAGCAAATCCTGGTTCTCATTCACTCTTTGATTCCGGGAGCTTATGCTATGACTCTGCAACGTGAACCAGGTCTTTCCACTCTTTCCGTTCATGGAGGGGAGGCTCGAGTCAAAAGCGACTACGGACTCGTGGATCCGATCCATTGTTCATCAACATATACATTTGAAAACACCGCCTCGCTCATCGCCATGCTTGAAGGTGAAAGCGAGGAACGCGATGAATACGCCCGCTACAGCAGCCCCAACTCCCGCACCGTCGAGAAAAAGCTGGCGGAACTTGAAGGCACCGAGGACGCGATCCTTTGCACCACCGGCATGTCGGCTCTGGCCCTTCTCTTCCTGGCCGATCTGAAGCCCGGCGACAAGCTTGTCTTCTTCGATCAGTGCTATCACCGCACAAGGCAGTTCTGCTTTGAATATCTGAAGGCCTACGGTGTGGACTGCGTGCAGATTCCCACTGGGGATTTTCAGGCACTGGAGCAGGCCATGGATGGCCGCACGCGTCTTCTGTTCACCGAGCTGCCGACCAACCCGCATCTGACCGTCATCGACCTTGAACGCTTCGTGCAGATTGCCAAGGCCTATGATGCCGCGACCTGCATCGATGCAACCCTGGCCAGCCCTGTGAATCACCTTCCCGCGCGCTGGGGTGTGGATTACATCGTGCATTCCGCCACCAAATATCTCGGTGGGCACAACGATCTTCTCGCGGGCACGATCGCCGGAAGCAAGGCCCGTTTGGAACCCCTCCGCAAACTGCAGGGCATCATCGGCGCTATCGCTGCGCCGCATACCGCCTGGCTTTTGCAAAGAGGTTTGAAAACCCTGCCCCTTCGCGTTCAGCAGCAGAATAAAACCGGCCTTGCCGTGGCGGCATTTTTGAATCAGCACAAAGCCGTGAAGAAAGTGTATTACCCCGGACTCCCCACCCATCCGAGCTTTGAGCAGGCGCAAAAATACCTCTCGGGTTGTGGGGGCCTCATCAGCTTCGAACTCAAAACCGATCGGGAAGGCTGCGCGCGCTTCATAGATGCCTGCCGCATCCCGCGGATCGGTCCCAGCCTCGGCGGAGTGGAATCCTTGATCGAGCAACCGGCGATCATGAGTTTCTATAAGGCATCGGAAGCCGATCGCCTGCGTTGGGGTATCGATAGTGCTCTTGTGCGTCTCTCGCTTGGCATCGAGGATACCCAGGATCTTTTGACTGATCTGGACCAGGCTTTGAGCCGCATCTAAGGGGGACAGCACGATGCATTTATCCACGCGTTCGATTCACATTGGCAATGAAAAAGATCCTCTGACCGGCGCGGTGATTCCACCGCTATACCTGGCCGCGACCTTCGCGCCTCCCGGTGAATTCAGTGAAGCCGCATTTGATTACAGCAGAAGCGGCAATCCCACCCGGGCCGGCCTTGAAACCACGCTCGCCGCGCTGGAAGAAGGCGTCGGGGCGCTGGCCTATGCCTCGGGCATGGCGGCCATTCACGGGGCTTTGATGCTTTTGAAAAGCGGCGATCATGTGATTGCCGGCACTGATATTTACGGCGGGACCTATCGCATCCTGCACAAGATCCTGAGCCGCGTGGGCATTGAAACCTCGCTTGTGCCCTTCGATGATCTGGAAGCGGTGGAAGCCGCGATCCGTCCGACCACGCGCATGATCTGGGCGGAAAATCCGGGCAATCCCCTTCTTTCCCTGGTCGATATTGAAGCCTTGGCCGAAATCGCCCATCGACATGATGCCTTGCTCGCCGTGGATAATACCTTCGCCACACCCGTCGCCACCCAGCCTTTGAAACTCGGAGCGGACATCGTCATGCATTCCGCGACCAAGTTCTTAGGCGGACATTCCGATCTTTTGGGTGGGGCCCTGGTCGTTCGGGACAAGGCACTTTTGAAAGAACTTTATTTCATTCAGAATGCCACCGGGGGCGTGATGGCTCCGCTGGACTGTTACCTCTGTGCGCGCGGGATTAAAACGCTCGAAGTGCGTTTCCGCGAACAATGTAAAAGCGCACTTTGGATTGCCCAGTTCCTGGAAAACCATCCCGCCGTGAAAAAAGTCTTTTACCCCGGCCTTCCCTCGCATCCTCAATACGACATTGCTCAGAAACAATTGCGCGGACTTTATGGAGCGGTCGTAAGCTTCGAACTCAAAGCCGACTTCCTGGCCACCAAACGTTTCATCAGCGCCACCCGACTCTTCCAACGAGCGGTGAGCGTCGGTGCCGTCGAATCCTTGATCGAACAGCCGGCATCCATGTCGCATGCAAGTTACGACAAGGCTGATCGCGTGAAGGCCGGCATTGATGATGGCTTGATCCGCCTGTCGATCGGTCTGGAGCATGTGCAGGATCTGATCGAGGATCTTCAGGGTGCGTTTCAACACACTCTGAATCACGAGGCCGTGCACACGCCCGAAGTCAACTGGGACCTGGAAGCCGGTTACTTCAGCTAAGCGCCGGCCGCGGCACAGGCCTTGCGATCAGCAAAAGCCCAAGAAGGATACCAATACCCCCCAGCACCTGGCTGGGGGTTAAGCGTTCTCCTAGAAAAAGCGAAGCGAGCAGAACGCCCGAAAGGGGTTCGGTGGTGCTGAGGAGCGCGACCTCCCAGTTCTGCAGTTTTTGCAGACCGGCCAGAAATAAACTCATGGCCAGGACGGTTCCAATGAAGGCAATCGACAGAATAATCCACCAGGCGTTGGTCCACAGCATCTGCACGCGTTCCAGGTCATGCACGAAGAGGAGGGAGAGAATCAAGGCCGCAAAGGTTTGAATGTACGGCACGGAAATATCCGCAGGCACCTTCCGCAAAAGCCGACTCGATAGAAGAATATAGAGGGAATAAAAGAGCGCCGCACAAAGAGCGAAAACCAGGGCGCTGGCCTTTTCCACTGCAATCTCCCCCCACACCAAGGCCACCGTCCCGACCAGAACCAGCGGCAAGGCCCAAAGTTTCTGCCGCGGAATTTTTTCCTGAAACAGAAATCGCGCGCCGATGGTTACCATTACAGGATAGGTATAGAGAAGAAGCACCGACAAAGACGCCGACAGCCCACCCAAGGCCGAAAAAAAGCACCAGGCAAAGAGCGCATAACCGAAAACGCCGAGGAGCGCACATGATAAAAGCTGGCGCCAGGGTAGAATCAAACGCCGGGGATCCCGCAGGGCATGCCATCCAAAAAGCATAAGCGCCGCAAAAGTAAAGCGCAGGGCGAGCAGTTCCCCAGCTGTGGCTCCGTGCTCATAAAGCAGTTTTCCAAAAAGCCCCAGACAGCCAAAACAAAGTCCGGATGCGATGACCTGCTGAATACCCAATCGACGGTTTGGCTGTGACACTTTGCCCTCCCATGAAGCTCTCCTGTTCCGAGAATTCATGGCTTTGAGGGCGCTGTCAATCTTGGAAGAGTAAAAACCGAAGAATAACTAGCTGGCACTATTCTGCTTGATCAGCTTGCGCTCTTCTTTGCACTGATCGAGCAAGGTCAGTCGTTCCTTCAGTCCAAGGCGCTTGATTTCAGGGTGATCGTACGAAGTGGCCCGGAAAAGGTTCGTCAGATAGCCCTTTTTCGGATGATAGGCCACCGAGAGTGGGCACTTGGGATTTGTTCCAGGCTGAACGCCGGGAGGCGTGACTGGTCCCGGCAGCTCGGTCGTGGCTTCTTTCCTCGCACTTTTCTTCTCACACGCTGGAATGGAAAGTGCCAGCACGCAGAGTATACTGATTTTGAGACCAGGTTTCATAGGTCACCCTTTAAAAATAGTTATTGAAGTCTTTTGCATAGCGAAACACGCGCTGCCCTACTTCAGCTCGCAGATGATATCGCCCATTGCCGACTGGCTCGAAAACTTCATTCAAAAGCGCTGTGACGAAACTGTCAGGAAGATCCCAGTTTCGATTCCTGGTTATTTGCCCAAATGCCGTCGTACCCAGCAGGAAGACGACCTCCTCATCGCTGAGTTCCTGGGTCAGGAGTTCGGGAAACTGCGCCTTAAGATCCCGGTGCAGGTAAAAGAAGTCGATCTCAGGGTAACCATAAGACCCCGTTGCGTCCACCAGAACGCCCCGCCGTTTGAGTTCCTCACGCACCTTGGTGAAGCGATTGTCGAGATCGTCCACGGCCACGTACTGAAGCTTGGGTAGCTTAAGCAGGGGATCCAGACTCTCAAGGGGGCTGCCATGCAAACTGACGATTTCAAGATTCTGGAGCGCCGTGATGGTCGAAATATCCCGGATCTGATTCCAACCCAATTCCAGTTGAGTCAAGGACTTTGGAAGCTTTTCGACATCCAAGGTTTCAATGCGGTTGTTTCTGAGCCAGAGACTGCGCAGGGACGTGAGATGACTCAGATCAGGCACCGAACTGAAGTTGACATTGTCCGCATTCAAGATTTCCAGCGCCGGCATCTCGCCGAGCTTGATCGTCTCCAGGGGATTGTCACTGAAGTCCAATTTATAGAGCCTGGGCAGCTTGTCCAGGACCAGACTCGTCAGCTGATTCTTTTCCAAGGCAAGCCAGCCGAGATTGGCTTTGTCCGACAGCGCAAAGCTCGTCAAGCGGTTCTGGTAAAGAAAGAGCGTTAAGAGTTGGGGCAGTTCCTGCGTGAATGAAGCATTCGTCAGTTCATTCTGCTCCAGGCGTAATTCCTGCAATCCTGAAGGCAGAGCGCCTACAGTTGCGATTCGATTGCGTCCCGCTTTAAGAACGGTGAGCTGATTCATCGCACTCAGATCAGGGATCTGCCTGACCTGATTATTCCAAAACCTGAGCGTCGTCAGGCTTTTCCAATTATTCGCAGGAATTTCCTGCAGCTGATTATTATCCACGATAAGTTTCCGCAGGGAGTTGGACTGGGCTATCCAGCTGAGGTCTTTCACCCTGTTCTGGGCAAGATTGATCTCCTCCGTGATGGAGGCTCCTTCCCATGCGCTGAGATCATCAATCCTGTTGAAACTCAGATCGAGTTTACGGAAGCGCCCTCCCTGCAGGAGGCTAAGATCGCGAACCTGCAGACCAGCGAGATTGAGATCACGATTCTGACTCAATGCCTCTTTAATTTGACTGCAATCGCTCTGATGCAGGGCTCCAGCGACAGCGTCCAGAAGAGTTTGGCCATCGGGACTCTTCGTGAGCCCCGAGCATACAGTCCTGGCTTGCACGGTTTCGACGATCCCCGCGTCGTCACAGCGAATATGGGAAGCGAAATCGAGGGTATTCGCATTCTGATTCACGATCTTTTTAATCCAACATAGATTGGGATAGATCAGCGCATAGGTGTTGAAGACGGACGTTCCCGGAAAGCAGGGCGACCCCGTGCTCAACACTCCCCCCAGGAGAAAAGCCCCGCTTTCGCTTTGGGGAAAGACCAGTGAGCCTCCACTATCGCCGCTGCAGGCGCCCGTGTTATCGCCCGAGACCTGCACCACGCCTTCATCCAATCTATGAATGCCCACTTCGGTGTGATGCCTTAAGGTATTGCCTTCGCGTTGGACAGCGTCCTCTTGAGAAGTTGCGCCAAAGCCGGCGATGAAGACGGATTTTTTCGCGAGCGTAGAGAAATCCTGAAGGGTCGCGCCCCAGTCGTAGGCCTGATCTATCAGCTGATAAGGTTCCACCGAAAGGATGGGGCTCTTGAGTTCGAGGAGAGCCACATCATAGGCCTGCCATGACTCGCCATTCAACTGGATGCTGCTCTGGGGAGCTTCATCAAGATAAGGCAGAATGTAAACCGCTTTCACCTCGGCCGATTCCTGAGGTTTCCTGGAATCCGTGCCGGCATGTACGGACAGGTTTTCCCGGATGCTGGCGACGCAGTGCCGAGCGGTCACGGCATGATAGGGAGAAATTAACGAAGCCGAGCAAAGGCTATTGCCAAAAACAGTCAGAGCCAGGGTTGCCCGAAAACGCTCGTCACCCGTCGCACCATTCATGATGTTCAGGTCGGAAACGGATTGCGGTCCGCAGGATATACTCAGAAAACTCAGCAATAAAAAACACTTAAGGCGCATAAACCATCCAAAAAAAGGGTCGGGACAGCCGAATCGCAGAACGTCCATTGGGTATACCCGAAATTCACGATCCCAGCTCTGTTCCAACCCTCTTCTGAGAACGTTTTTAGAATCCGCGGACCAATCATTCAACATATTGTATTTATTTACTTTTACAAGAATTCTGCAGCTTTTTTGACCAAGCCCCCTTGATAAAACTTGCTCCCCATCCGATACTACTGTACATACCCACCATGTACGGTGGATACACAGTCCCCGGGGGAGGGTTCCGGTGCTACTCAATATCAACGACCATGGAAGCGAACCGCTCTATCTGCAGATTGTCCGGCAGGTTTCAGCCCAAATCATAACGGGTGCTTTGCCCGAGGGTGAGCCCCTGCCGTCGATCCGCGAGCTGGCTCGGCGTGAACGCATCAGCGTGATCACGGTCCAGAAAGCGTATGAGGAACTGGTCCGACAGAATTTGATCGTGTCCCGGCGGGCCAAAGGATTTTTCGTGGCTGACCTGCCCAAGGGCAGCAAAGAGGATCTCGCACGATTGCACTGCAGGGAAGCGCTGGAAAAACCTGTGCGCGATAGCTTGAGTGAGGGGCTTGATTTGAAAACGATCCTACAGATTGTCAGGGATATCGTCGCGGACAGCGGGACCGCAGAGCCAACAAAGGAGACGGAATAATGGACTCTATCCTGACCGTGAATGATCTCGTGTGTCGCAGGGGGGAATTTCGTCTTGGCCCTTTGAACTGGCAGCTGCCGGCAGGGATTTTCTCCTGCCTCGTCGGACCGAACGGGGCCGGCAAATCCACGTTCATGCAAAGTCTCATGGGTCTTCTTCAGATTCAGAGTGGATCATGGACGCTCGCGGATCGTGAGGTGAATCCGCGCAAGGGAGACTGGAAAGAGCACATCGGTTACGCCTTTGACGGCCAGGTTCATTACGAACGTCTGAGCGTTGCCGATAACATTGCGCTTCATGCCGGTCTTCGATCGACCTGGGATGCCGCCCTGGGCCGGGAACTGCTGGAGGCTTTTGATCTGAATCCGAAGCTCATGGTGGCGACGCTGTCGCGCGGGCAAAGGCAGGCGCTCGGCCTTATCCTGGCTCTGGCGCACAGACCGCGCCTCGTGCTTTTGGATGAAGTGACCAACGGCATGGATTCAAGGGTGCGCAAAGCCTGGACCGAGATCATCCTGCGCCTGATGGCCGAATCCGAGATGAGCGTTCTCATGGCCACGCACGTCATG